>JAYTJI010000358.1:0-1723 GCA_043731245.1 Methylococcaceae bacterium
TGAACACGTACACCGTACTTTTGCTTTAACTGCTTTTCTTCGTCGTAATTGGCGACGAAAACAGTGACGTCCAAGTCTTTGTCGGCTTTGAGTTGCACCAAGGAAGCGGTTTGCTTCTTACAAGTGGGGCACCAATCGGCATGGAAATGCAGCGCAGTTGTCTTCCCCGCTAACTGCGCTTGCGTAAATGCGGCCTGATCAAAAGGTTTGGATTCAAGAGCGTGGGACAGTGTGGCCACTGAAAAGATAAAGGCGGTCAATATATAACGTGCGAGTTTCATGCAATCTCCTAAAAAATAACAACCACACCTATTTGTGATCTGTTTCTTTGTCGGCGATAAAACGTGGATCTTACAAACCGACGCCAATAAAAATATTTATTGCGCACTGTAAGAAATACAACTACCGATTGACAAACTTGAAAGCAATTTTTTTAAAGGCCTGAACTTAGGTCTTTGCATAGCTTCACCTTCATGAGGAGACACGATGATGCGATATTTATCTAAATTCTGGTTGCTACTGGCTGCACTTGCCAGTCAGCTTGCCTTGGCAGACCCAGCAGTGTTCATCGACAACAAGGGTGTTGCTTTGTCTGGGTATGACCCCGTAGCATATTTCTCAGTCCATGCTCCCGTCAAAGGACAACCTCTGCTAAGTGCCCGCTATCAAGATGCGACATATTTGTTCTCTAGCGAAAAGAACCGAACTGCTTTCTTGATTGAACCAAGCAAATACGCCGCTCAGTATGGTGGCTACTGCGCTTACGCAACGTCGTTGGGCAAAAAGGCTCCGGGTGATCCCACGCAATGGAAGGTGGTGAATGACAAGCTTTACTTAAATTTCGATGAACGCATTCAAAAACAATGGTTGACCGATGTGCCTGAGTACATCAAACAAGCCGATGCCAAGTGGATGGACATCAAAAATGATTGATTTCTCAGCGGGAATGGGCATGTCTTTTTCCCGCCTGATAGAGCAACGCTGATGACGTGCGCAACGTTATTTCTCTAGATCTTATTTATTAACTGAAGGTATCAAATGAACTTATCTAAAAAACTCGCTTTAATTGTTTCCGCCGCCACCATGGTTGCGGCAACGGCAGGTTGTGCAACCAAAGGTTGCTGCGGTGCTAAAGGATGTTCAGCTTATTCCAAAAAAGGCTGTTGTGGCGCGAAGAAAGGTTGTTGCGGTGCTAAGAAGGGCTGCTGCGCAGCGAAAAAATAACGTCCTCAGAAGTTGTTACTTACAGATGTCCATTTACATATGGGCGTCTGTAGCTTTAATACCAGCCTGAATTGAATCGCCAAATGCGCGCCATTCGTACTCCATTTCATTTTGATCAACTCGACTATGGTGCAGCACAACTTGAGTCCATGCGCCGTGGCGGGGAAGAATTACTGGATGCAACCCTTGCCCTTCAGGCGCGCAAGCATACCGTTTTAAGCAAACTTGCTCCTAAGAGTGGTGTGTTTACTTTATGGGAACACTATCCCACCAATGAGGTGACGGACAGTTCCAGCGCGTGCCAATACTATTACCACTCGCACAGAACGAGTGCGCGTGAGCATGGTCATTTTCATTTGTTTGGTTTGCTCCAAGCTGATGGCTCACCGCGTGCAGAAAACACTCCTTGGAGTCAAGATGATGCTCCAACTCATTTGATAGCCATCAGCATAAGTCCACAAGGATTTCCCATTAAGGTGTTTTGTCCCAATTTGTGGGT
>JAYTJI010000359.1:0-2721 GCA_043731245.1 Methylococcaceae bacterium
ATTTTTTCTACGTACACCGTTAGCGTAGAACCTACTTTAAACTCAGCAACATTGCTGTCATAACGCCGGGTTCCCAGTAAAAACCCCAGTTTTACCGGCTCTCCTGCCTGCTTGGCCATGATCCCAGCATACGCAGCAATCGTTTGAGCCATATATTCAATGCCTACCCAGGCCGGCACGGTTTTATCATTGCCCAGAAAACCATCATCACGCACCACAAGTTCAGCGGATAGCGCGTTATTGCCACAGCTAACGATTCTATCCAATAACACCATTTTGCCGGTGTGAGGTATCAGCTCGGCAATATCAATAGTATTGAAATCTATCATGCCCGTGCAATCACAATCGAAAGATTATTGCCGCCAAAAGCGAAAGAATTACTTTGACAGATATTAATTTTGCGGCCTAAAACCATTCCACTTTTTACCAGATTCAAAGATGCCAATCTACTATCCCCCTCATCATCATTTACATTAGGAATTAATGCACCTTGCTCGTCATCACGGGTCAACAACAGCCAGCAAAAAGCCAACTCCAATGCCGCCGCCGCGCCCAGGGCATGCCCTGTCATGCCTTTACTGGAGCTGACCGCTAATTCAGCGCCAAATAAAGCATTGACCGCTTTGCTTTCCATAGCATCATTTAACACGGTAGCCGTACCATGCAGATTGAGATAATCAATGTTATCGGGGCTTTTACCCGCATCATCCAAAGCCTGCTGCATCGCACTGATTACCGCTGTTCCGGCAGGGTCTGGTGCGGAAAAATGATAGGCGTCGCTGGTCGCGCCGATGCCTTTTAACTCTACCGCACCCGGTTCTTTACTCAATACAAAAAGACTGACAGCCTCCCCTATATTAATACCGTTACGGTGCAAACCAAACGGTTTGCAAAAACCGGTACTGAGGGATTCTAATGCGGCAAAACCATTCACCGTAAGGCTGCACAAACTATCTGCGCCACCGACGATCACCGCATCGCAAACCCCAAGCTTAAGCAATCGGCGGGCAGAGGCAAAAGCCTTGCCACTTGAGGAACAGGCGGTAGAAACGGTGTAAGCAGGGCCATTGATACCTAAATAAGCCGCTAAAAAATCAGCACCCGCACCCATTTGTTGCTGTTTATAGTGAAATCCATCAGGTAGCACACCATTTTTCGCCTGATAAACCAAAGCCAGCTCAGTATTTCTTACGCCTGATGTACTGGTGCCTAGCACAATCCCAATACGGTCAGCACCAAATTTGGCCAGCATTTCAGCAACCGTCTTGCCAATCTGACTTAAAGCTGCCAATAGCAATTGATTATTGCGGCAATGATAAATGCTATATTGCGGCTCAATCTCCGGCAATTCAGAAGCAACCTGACCAAGGAACACATTGCGCCCCGGACTAAATTCATCTGTTTCAATCAAACCAGACCGGTCACCGGCCAGCAAACGTTTTAAAATTTCAGCTTTGGAACTTCCAAGCGCACACAACAAGCCAACATCATTCAGATAAAGCTTCATAACTGATTGTTTTAATATGTAACCGGTAATTGTAACGATAATTAATCAACTCAACCGATTTAGCCCAAATAGGATCAGGCGATAAATAATTAGCATCAACTGTCTTGCTGTCTTGGTAATATAAGCGCCGATGATTTTTATCAATCTCCAGTCGCCATGAAGAACCGTGCAGATTTTTTTGCAATACGGCAACCGGCCAATAGACCAGTTGCAAATCAGTAATTATAAATTCCGGCGCTACCGAATCCGGCAATAACGGACTTTTATCCACTGCTATCGTTTTACCGTCGTAAGTCAGATTAAATAAACTAAGCCCATCTTTCGTTAAGCCTGCCATGGCAATACGCTGTTTATCCAGCTCCAAAACACATAGCATTGTTTCTTTACGGTTAGGCCACTGCGCCGTTATTTGTTGCACAATACGCCTGGAAGGCCCTACAGGCGGCGCCATTGGCATCAATAGCGGTTGTTTGATAACATCAGGCTTAGTCAGCACTGCACAACTGCTTAATAATACGCATAGCGTAAAAAACAGTATCGCCGTCTTTAACGGCATAATTCAGCCAAGGTAGCGAATCTTGCACAGGCATTTTTTACATACGGATTTTGCTCATCCCAGGCGTAACCCGCGAGTATTGAACTAATCATCGCCTTAACCTCCGGCTTTTGATTTTGATGGAAGATAACATCCTGAAAGCGTCCGTCATACCAGGCATCAACATACACGCGAAAAGTATCAACGCCCCGTTGCAATGGTTCGGCATAATCTTTATTCCAGTCTACCGCTTCATTTTTAAATTGGCGATCCAGAATATCCGCAGCTAAAGACGCTGATTTCATGGCAATAGTTACACCGGAAGAAAACACCGGGTCTAAAAATTCGCCCGCATTACCTAACAAGGCATAACCTTTACCATACAAGCTTTTAACGTTGGCGGAATAACCGGTAATGGTATTAATTTTTTCATCAAACACCGCATTTTTCAGCAATTGGCTTAAGCTGGGGTCTTGCTTAATAATATCCTGCAAGGCACTATCGTTATTATCCCATGCGGAATAAAATGCAGGCTCAGCCACCACACCCACACTGCTCCGGCCATTGCTAAAAGGTATTAGCCAATACCAGACATCTTTATGTTCGGGATGAACAGTAATGCGTATTTTATTTCTATCAAACCGGGCATCATTAATCCGGTCTTCGACATGACCAAACA
>JAYTJI010000360.1:0-4994 GCA_043731245.1 Methylococcaceae bacterium
CGCCGCACAGCACCGAAGACAGCATGATACGGTTATAGTTGCCGTAAGGTTCTGCGCCAAATACAGTAATGTCGTATTTATCGGGTGCTGCTAACAACAGTTCTTCAACTGTCCTCATTCCGGCCATGCCGTTACCGATAACAACCAGTCGCTGTTTCATTTCAGTTCCGTATTATTTGAAAATGAGTAAGCAGGCTGTGTTTGCTGCCGGGTGGAACCTGCACAACATCGGTGGCGACATTGCCGGTCTCGACACAAAGAAAGCGTTTGTAATCATCATCTTCCAGATCCGCCATAGGTGCCGATGTGGTTAGCCATGGATTCCATACCACGGTGGAGTTACTGCCGGTGGAAGAAATACGTATACGGCGATCAAAAACAGCATCGTCAATAATCAATTCATTTTTTACGCTTGTGTAGATGCGATCAACTTCTTCTGCAACAGTCACTACACCCACCTGAACTTTTTGCATGTCTGCGTCCAAACTATCAAAATAATGGGTGTTCTCCAGACCCCATAGTTTGGTTTGTTTTATATTACCGACCCGGAAATAAGTATGAAATGCCTGAGTAATTGCAAATGCGTCATGTCCGGTATTATGGGTTATTAATTCCAGGGTGAGGGAATCACTTACCGAGATCTCAAGCTCCAGGTTAAACGCTTGCGGCCAAAGCGCTTCGGTGTTATCGGTGTCTATGAGTCCAAGTTTTACTTTTGTTTCACGATCCGTAACAGCTTCCGTCCCTAAAACTGTCCACAGGCTATTGCGTACAAAGCCATGATTGGGTTGTCGTAAGTCCGAGGGATTCGCACCAAACCAGGGCCAACACACAGGAATGCCGCCTCTGATAGCTTTACCGTCATCGTAACAGGACTTTTGGCTGAGAAATAGCAGGTCTTCATGTTCGTCGATAGGCTGGAAAGACAACACTTGCCCCGCATACAGCGAAATTAAAGCGGTCGCACTGCGGTTACTGATCAGGATGAACGGAAAAACACCTTCCCCTTCGATGAACTTGAGTTGCCCCCCAATGCCATAGGCCCTATTTAACTGCTCAATATTCATACTATTTACCTTTAGGGTTATTGATGCTAGATTAGCAAAAATTATACCAAATACAGGCGTTTGATAAGGGCTGGGGTTCTCAACCAAGGCTTAATCCTTAGTGTAGGTAGAAAAGTATGCTTATCCATGACTATATAGCTAAAAACTAATGGTATGTATTTTGCTGAATATATTGCTTCAGTCTATTAGTAAGCGTTTTAAGCGAATAGATAGCGATTGTTTTGGTGCAAATAACAAATTGTTTGCACTGATTTGTAGCAATAAAGCGGGTAATTATTCACCACCGCACCATTTAGGTGAGTAAGCCGCAAACTTGAATTTCAACACAAAGAAAGGGCAAAAAATGCAAGTAGGAATGATTGGTCTGGGCAAAATGGGCGCTAATATGGCTAGACGTTTGATGGCGGGTGGTCATCATTGCGTGGGTTATGATGTCAACGCAGCCAATGTGGAAAGCCTTAAAAATGAGGGTGCAGCAGGAGCAACGTCATTGGAAGCTTTTGTTGCTCTTTTAGAAACGCCACGAGTCGTTTGGTGCATGGTACCAGCGGGGGAATTGACCGAAAATACCGTGATGGCATTAGCGGAATTACTGGAAAAAGACGATATTGTTATCGATGGTGGTAATTCATATTATAAAGATGATGTGCGTCGTTCTAAAGCGTTAGCCGACAAGGGCATTCATTATCTGGATGTGGGTACCAGCGGCGGTGTTTGGGGTATTGAAAGAGGTTATTGCCTGATGATTGGCGGCCCGGAACAAGCGGTTCAGTTACTCGATCCGATTTTCAAAACGCTGGCTCCCGGCAAAGGCGATATAGAGCCGACACCGGGTCGTGGCGATCTTCCCGGTACGGCTGATCAGGGTTATTTGCATTGTGGCCCGTCCGGTTCGGGGCATTTCGTTAAGATGATTCATAATGGCATCGAATACGGCATGATGCTGGCTTATGCTGAAGGCTTCGATATTATGCGTAACGCTGATTCCGAAAACTTGCCTGAAGAGCGGCGCTACGACCTCGATCTTAAGAATATAGCCGAAGTCTGGCGGCGGGGCAGCGTCGTCGGTTCCTGGTTATTGGATCTGACGGCCATTGCTTTGCTTGAAAATCCTGATTTGTCGAATTATTCAGGCTATGTTGAAGATTCCGGCGAAGGCCGCTGGACTGTGCAAGCGGCTATTGAAGAAGCTGTTCCTGCTAATGTGCTGACAGCCGCGCTTTATAGCCGTTTTCGTTCACGGCGTCCTGATTGTTTTTCTGACAAAATGCTGTCTGCGATGCGTATGCAATTCGGCGGGCATGTGGAAAAGAAATAGGGCTATGGCTCGACATAGCTCACCACGAACGGCTTAACCTTATACAGTTTCGTCTTAAGTTGAAAGGCGAAAGGTACAAGCGCTTGTGCTTTTTTGAACCTTGTATCTTCTAAATAAACGCGTTGGAGAATTCTGGTGTCCGAAACAAAATCTAATAACCCGTTGACCGCCGGGATTAACATAACCCACACACCGCAACCTTGTACGCTAGTGATATTTGGTGGCGGCGGTGACTTAAGCAGGCGTAAATTGTTGCCTGCCGTTTACAATCAGGCTCTGGATGGTGAATTACCCGCCAATTTTGCTGTGTTGGGCTTTGCTATCGAAAAAATGGATGATAGCAGTTACCGCGAGTTTGCACGGAAAGGTATCGAACAGTTTTCAAGGCAACCGTTAGACCCTGCTTACTGGCCGGATTTTGAACGCTGTTTACATTATCTGGAAGGCTCTTTTGATAATCCTGATGCCTATAAACAGCTCAAAGAACGTTTGGACGAGATTGATACGGCCTTTGGCATACCCGGCAACAGAGTATTTTATTTGGCTATTCCTCCTGCACTGATTGAAACCTGCGTCTGTCAACTTAAAGCCGCAGGACTGGTTCAGCCGGTTGATGGGCAAAGCCCTTTTTCCCGTATCATCGTAGAAAAGCCGATAGGCCGCGATCTTGAGAGCGCACGCAAAGTCAATGCCACTTTGTGCCAGAATTTCGATGAACAGCAAATTTACCGGATTGATCATTATCTGGGTAAAGAAACAGTGCAGAATATTCTCGCCATGCGCTTTGGCAATGCGATTTTTGAGCCATTATGGAATGCGAAGCATATTGATCATGTGCAAATAACGGTAGCGGAAGAAGAGGGCGTCGGTACGCGAGCGGGTTATTACGACACGGCAGGTGCCGTGCGCGATATGATTCAAAATCATATTTTGCAATTGCTGACACTGATTGCAATGGAGCCGCCCTGGATTATGGATGCGGATGTGATCCGTGATCACCGTCAGGATGTGCTTAACTGTTTACGGCCGATTACCGGTGAAAATTTCGATCAACATGTCGTACGCGCCCAGTACGGGCCTGGATTTCATCATGGTGAAGATGTGCCGGGTTATCGTCGCGAAGCAGGCGTGGCGCAGGACTCTACTACTGAAACCTATATTGCCTTGAAACTCTTTATTGATAACTGGCGTTGGGCAGGCGTGCCTTTTTACATTCGCACGGGTAAACGTATGCCCAAACGTGCCAGTGAAATTGCTATTCAATTTAAAAGTGTTCCGCCCATTTTGTTTAATGCGGATCATGATCAACCCTTGGAGCCTAATGTACTGGCATTAAGTATTCAACCCAATGAAGGTTTATCGCTACGTATTGCGACTAAGCTGCCGGGCGCTAAACTGCGAATTTTTCCGGTCAAAATGGATTTCCGTTATGGTTCAACATTTGGTGAACAATCCCCCGAAGCTTATGAACGCCTGTTGCTGGATGTCATGGCCGGTGATGCTACGCTATTTATGCGCCGCGATGCCGTGGAGTCGTCCTGGGCCTGGGTCGATAATATTCTTAATACCTGGGCCAGTAGCCGTACCCGCTGGATTCCTGAATATAGCGCGGGTACTTGGGGGCCCCTCGAAGCCGATCGTCTGATTGAATCCGATAACCGTAAATGGCGGTTATTATGATGCAACAAAATGTGGTTTCTAAAGTTAATGTCAAGACGCCAAAACGGGTGCGAATTGCGCAAATAGAATCAGAATTGGGGGTTTTATGGGCGCAATTTAATCAGAATACCAGTGGCGGGCATACTGTGATGCGTGCCTGTATGTCCAATCTTATTATCTATTGCGATAATAGCGATGAAGCGCAGCTAATCAGTCAGGAAATTGCTGCGATTGTTGATGTTCACCCGGCACGTGTGCTGTTGTTGGTTGCTAATGGACAGCCCGGCAAGGATGCGATTGAAGCCTTTATAACGCTCTATTACACGGCGCTGAGCGATGGCTGGCAAGTGTGCGCCGAACGCATTGATGTGGTGGCTACGGCTGAAGCAAGCAAGCGTTTACCTTCTGTGGCGCGTTCGCAATTAGTCGGTGATTTGCCGACAACTTTATGGTGGGCATCACGGCAGCCGGCACCTGAAGCGGGTGAGGTATTTTTTCAATTGGCTGAGCTGGCTAACCAGATTATCTATGATAACGTAGGCTGGACTAATCCTACCAAAGGTGTAGCGACAATGACGCGTTGGGTTGCAGCAAAGCAGGACACGCAAATTGTTTATAACCTGGCCTGGCGGCGCTTTGCTATCTGGCGCAAACTCATCAGTCAGGTGCTTGATCCTTTGGTTGCCCCTAATGCCCTTGAATCCTTGAGCGTTATTGAAATAGAGCATGGCCCTCATGCACTGGGGATGAGTTGGTTATTGGTAGGGTGGCTGGCCAGTCAGTTACAATGGGAGTCCATTGATGGCAAACGCCTTTCGGATTCAGAGCTGGTTTGGCAGTTTCGCAATGGCAGCCGCAAAATTAAAGTCGTTGCCAAGCGCATACCGACAGGTGAGCCGCTTGTTTATCGTTTATTGCTGGACTGGAGTCAAGCCGGTCACGAAGGGCGG
>JAYTJI010000361.1:0-3881 GCA_043731245.1 Methylococcaceae bacterium
AGCGTAGGCATTGTTTTTACTGAGCAAATCCTGCTCAACTTTAACCAGGCGCTCGGTTTCATGATGATCATGGGCATGACTGTGGTCATGTTTGAGAAGGTGCTGATTCTGTTTAGACACTAGTTTCAGCTTCGTAGTGTTATTTGTTTGACCGCAACCGCATATTCCGCACATATACATCCTTCGATTAAATAACGATTAAATCTTTAATTTTCATTTCAGTACCTTGAATCACGGTGACAAAAGGACTACCGCAATGCGTACACGGGTCGTGCAGGCTATCCATCTCAAATTGCAGCTGGCATTGTCGGCATTGCCCAAGTCCATTGAGTTCAGTAATAATCAGCTCGGCATTTTCTGCCAGTGAGTCTTTCATGACCACATCAAAACCAAAGCGTAATGCGTCCGGCTCTATGCAGGACAGTTTGCCGATTTCCAGTGTAACTTTGCTGACCTTGCTAAAGTTCTGGCTAAGCGCATGATTTTCTAGTATTTCCCGCACATTCTCAAGCAGGGATAGCTCATGCATGGCTGTCCTTGCCATACACCCTTCGGGTAAATGCAAATCTGCTCCGGGCAGATTTGTCATGCACTGCTATCCCTTCCTTGCGTCCCACACGTAAATGCTTGGTATCCGCAAAAATTGATCATGCCTTGCTGGCCAGTTGCCGCCATGTTTTAACATCAATATTTTGCAATAATTGAGCTGCAAACTGATACGCCAAGTCCAAATGGTTTTTAGCATTACCGCTTAACCCCTCACCCAACTCGAACTTTTCACCTTTAATACTCAAGAGAAAACACGGTGGTGGTGTTTGTTTTTTTATGGATTGATACACTGCTAAAACTGCCGCCGGACTCATGGCGTGGGTGGTGTAGCTCTTGTCCCTTGCAGCTTCAAGTTCAGCAAAATCAAACGCATGGGTACACGCCATAGACGCATCAACAAACAAAACTATTTCCCTGTTTTCCAAATCCAGCGCATGTTCAATCTGTAGCTGGAAGTCAGTCAGTATTTCAATCGCGTTTAAGTCACAATGGGTTTGAACGTATTCCAGCAGTAACGGCCCCAACGCATCATCGCCACGACTGAGATTACCATAGCCAAAAAGCAGAATCGGCTTGATCTTAGACTCGCTCAATGTCACCGTCGCTGTGTTTAACCAGTTTGTCAATCAACTTGCCGTCAACATCAATCAACTCAAGCTGCAACGGCATTTTACCAACAGCATGAGTTGCACAGGATAAACAAGGATCATAAGCACGAATCGCCACTTCCAGATTATTCAATAAAGGCTCGGTCAATTCCCGGCCTGATAAATACTCAGCCGCGACTTGCCGGACGGATTCATTCATCCCCATGTTATTGCTGGTGGTCGAGACGATTAAATTGGCTTTGGTGACGATGTCATTCTCATCAACTTGATAATGATGGAATAACGTACCGCGCGGTGCTTCAATAACACCCACGCCTTCATAGCGCTTTTCACCTTGTGCGACTAAATTATGGCCCATGATGTCGGGATCATGAAGTAATTGCTTGATACTTTCAGCACAATGCAGAAGCTCAATCATACGTGCCCAGTGAAACGCCAGGGTGCTATGGATCATGGGTTCTCCTCCGTGCGTCTTGAATTCCACGCGAGCAGCTTCCGCTAACGGCGTATTAATAGTGTCACAGTTATTGACCCTCGCCAGCGGCCCGACACGATACCAGCCGTTTTCTTTACCCAGTGACAACAGATAAGGAAATTTCATGTAGGTCCATGAACGAACTTCTTCATGGATATAATCGTTATATTTACAATAATCGACATGATCGATAATCGTTTCACCTTTATCATTTTTGGCGCGTATACCGCCATGATAAAGCTCCAATGCGCCATCGGGCTTGGTTAAGCCCAGATAATTGGAGCGTATGGTGGCAAAATCATCGTAATAAGGCAGATTGGAGCAATGAACTTTTTTAATGAGTGCGACCGAAGCGGCGGCCCACTCTATCATCTGGTCACTATCTTCCAGCAAATAATCACGCTCAGCTTTGGTCAGCGACTTATTCATGCCGCCCGCAATCGCTCCGGTACCGTGAATACGTTTGCCAGATACCATGCGTATCACTTCCTGCCCGTATTTACGCATCTTTACGCCTTGTAGGCCAAGATCCGGAAATTCACCCAGTACGGCAATAATAGAACGCTTGCTGATGTCGCTTTCAAAACCAAACAATAAATCAGGGCTGGATAAATGAAAAAAATGCAGGGCATGGGATTGCAGCACTTGTCCAAAATGCAGGAGACGTCTTAATTTGTCGGCTGAAACGGGTAAGTTTTCAGGGTCAACACCGACCAATTGGTCTATCGCTTTAGCCGCAGCCAAATGATGGCTCACCGGACAAATGCCACATAGACGCTGCACTAATACCGGCAACTCCCAATACGGCCGGCCTTGAATAAAGCGCTCAAAACCTCGAAATTCGACAATATGCAGTCTGGCTTGCTGGACTTTATTATCCGCGTCCAGCAATAAAGTGACTTTGCCGTGGCCTTCGACGCGTGAGACAGGATCGACAACCACGCGTTTCAAGTTTTCTCTGTTTTCAGCTGTTTCTAAATGTTCGTACATAATAATTCTCTATAGATTTAGTTGGAACAACAAGAATGTCCAGCTTGTATCGGAGGGCAAGCAACTGTTCCATAGGAACAAAAAACACAACAATCACCCTGTTTAGGCTTTAATAATACCTGGCAATGGGGGCATTGGTAAAAATAGATGCAAGCATCCGTTGGCATGAGCTCCTGTTTTTCAAAGCCGCATTTGGGGCATTTGATTGCTGATTCCAATGTTAATTCCGTCATATTCTGTTTAGTTTAGTCAAATTGCACTGATATATCGCTTCTACGGTTTCCTTGGAAACGGTAATATTTAGCTTATGGCTCAATAATTTTGAGTTGCTCTGGTTTCCCCCAAAGCCCGAGCCCAGCCTAATCGGCTCTTTAATATCAACCTCTACTGTTCCAAAACCTAAATTCTATGCTTCCAGTACTCGGGATTCCGGTGAAGGTGCATAACTGCAACTACATAAATGTTGTCTTGATCTTCAGCATATAAAATGCCGTACGGAAACCGCCTTACCAAAGCTCTTCTAAACTCGCCTTCAATGACAAGCCACGCTTTTGGAATATCAATAATTCTAGCGATGGTAGAGGCAATCTCTAGCGAAAAATCGTAACCCAAACTATTTTCTATTGCTTCGTAGTAATCGATGGCTTCATTGAATTCCAGTTCCGCATCAGGATGAAACAATACATTCATTGCTGAAATCTAGCCGCTATTCTTTTAAACACCTCACTCGCTGGTTGTGCTGTTACCTCACCAGCTCTTAACTGTTGAAGGCGATCTTTCGCAACTGCGATCCATTTCTTATCAATATCGGGTTCAGGTGTGTTTAAACTTCTGAGCAAAGAGTCCACAAGCAAAGCCCGCTCTTCGACGGGCAAGGAAACAGCTTCAGCAATTAATTCTTTTGTTTTCATGTTTTCTCCACCAATTCAAAAGTTCATGTAGGTTTTTTAATCATAATGAACCAACTCATAAGGCAACGAAGGCTCACGTCCATCAAGCAAATCGGTCAGAAATTTCCAAAACACGTCCGCCGAAGGCGGACAGCCCGGTAAAAAATAATCTATTTTCACGATCTCATGAATCGGACGGACTTTATCCAGCAATAACGGCAACTCAGGATCACTGGGAATCTGTGGATTTTCGACACCGATACCATCGAGATACGCCTCGCTCAGACATTCTTCCAGTGGAATAAAGTTACGCAGCGCCGGTAAACCGCCATTAATGGCGCAAGCGCCGACTGCAACCAGAATCTTGCA
>JAYTJI010000362.1:0-4763 GCA_043731245.1 Methylococcaceae bacterium
AGAAAGATTTCGGTTGTTGGTTTAGGTTACGTCGGTCTGCCCGTGGCGGTAGAGTTCGGAAAAACTCAACAAGTGATCGGATTTGACATAAGCTCCATCCGAATAGATGAGTTAAAACAAGGTATAGAACGGACAAACGAAGTTGAAGCAAAAGATTTGGCTTCTGCAGACATACTATTTACATGTGATGCTAATGATTTAAAGAAGGCAGACTTTCATATTATTGCCGTACCAACGCCAGTTAATATCGCCAAACAACCCGATTTGTCACCAGTCATCAGTGCATCAAAAACGGTGGGGCGGCAGCTAAAAAAAGGTGATATTGTTGTTTATGAGTCCACAGTATATCCCGGAGCGACTGAAGAGGATTGCATTCCTGTACTTGAACGGGAATCAGGGTTAGTCTGGGGAACTGATTTTAATGTTGGATACTCGCCGGAACGGATTAATCCTGGCGATAAAGTGCATACTTTTAAAACGATCACTAAGGTTGTATCGGGTGACACAGCAAAGACACTAGAAGTTGTGGCTACCGTTTATGAATCCGTTGTTACTGCCGGGGTACATAAAGCGGCTACCATTAAAGTAGCGGAAGCAGCAAAAG
The DNA here is from genome assembly GCA_043731245.1 of Methylococcaceae bacterium. GTDB lineage: Bacteria > Pseudomonadota > Gammaproteobacteria > Methylococcales > Methylomonadaceae > Methylobacter_C. The sequence continues at coordinate 605 of JAYTJI010000362.1, forward strand.
TGATTGAAAATACCCAAAGGGATTTAAATATCTCGCTGATGAATGAATTGGCCCTGATTTTTAATAAAATGAATATAGATACCCGTGATGTGCTGGCCGCTGCGTCATCAAAATGGAATTTTTTACCCTTCGATCCGGGTCTGGTTGGTGGGCATTGTATAGGTGTCGATCCTTACTATCTGACCTATAAAGCAACCACATTAGGTTATACGCCACAGGTAATTTTATCCGGGCGCAGTATAAATGATAGTATGGGCAGCTTTATCGCTTCCCAAGCAGTAAAAGAACTTATAAAAAACGGCAAATGCGTGAAAGGTAGTGTGGTCACTATTTTGGGGTTTACCTTTAAAGAAAACGTCCCTGACATAAGAAATACGCGTGTTATTGATATAGTTAGGGAGTTAGGGGATTATGGCATCAAGGTACAGGTGTTTGATCCTATGTCTGATGCACACGAAATAAAAAAAGAATATGACATTGACGTATTGGCTGGTGAAGATGAGTTGCAACCCGCCCATGCAGTCATACTTGCTGTGCCACACGAATATTTTATGAACAAAGATTGGACATATATAGCAAGCTTGTTGGAAAATAAAGCCGGTGCAGTAATTGATGTTAAAGCCAAGCTGGATAGAAGTAAAATCCCGGAAGGAATTGCACTATGGAGACTTTGAATGCACACAAACGCGAACATAGCGTTTCTACTCTACATATAAAATATATAGAACCAAGGGGATTGGCGTGAGTTTTCTAAAGAAAATAAAATTGTTATTTTGTGCGCTTGTTTTGCTTGTTTCTGGCTGTGGATACCCACCGCTAACCCAAGAGGAGGATGCAATAATCCCTTCTGATTATACCTACATAATTGGCCCTGGCGACAGCGTGACAATTTTTGTGTGGGGAAACCCGGATATATCGACTACCGCTACAGTAAGGCCGGATGGGAAAATAACTATTCCGTTAGCCGAGGATCTTCTCGCGAGTGGAAAAACACCCTCTCAACTGGCAAGAGTGATGGAAAAAAAACTGGCTAAATATGTCAGGGATCCACAAGTAGTCATTATGCTTGCAGGAGGGCAGGGTGTTTATAGCCAGCAAGTTCGAATTATAGGTCAATTAAGTGGCGGAGGAGGCGGAAGCAGTGGAGGTGGTGGCGGAGGCTCTGCGCATTATTCTGCACGGGCATTTCCTTATAAAAAGGATATGACATTACTTGATTTAGTGATACAAATTGGAGGTCTTGGGCAATTCGCCGACGGCAACGGTGCCAGCATTATCCGCAATGTTGACGGGGAGCCTCAGCACTTTGGAATTAGAATAGATGATCTGGTTGATAATGCTGATTTAACTGCGAATGTAAAAATCTTACCTGGTGATATTATAATAATACCAGAAGCATTTTTTTAACATCCGCGTAATAGAACCAAACAAGTATTGTTAATAAGGCTAGTAAATTAATATGCAAGAACAACTATATGAAATCCTTTCATATTTAAAAGGTGCTTTCAAATATAAATGGACGGCTATTATTATAGCGTGGGTAATATCTCTGAGTGGCTGGGCGTATGTATCCGCAATGCCCAATAAATATACGTCCCAAGCTAAAGTTCATGTTGAAACAAGAACCATGTTGCGGCCGTTATTGTCAGGTCTGGCGATTGAATCTGACGTGAGAGGGTTGCTTCGGGTTATGCAACAATTGATGTTCACGAAAAACAATCTTGAACAAATTATAAAAATGTCTAATTTGGGTTCTGCTGCAAAAACAGAAAGGGATCAGGTTAATCTTGTAGAATCATTAAAGAAGGACATCCACATTAATGGCGGATCAGATGATATTTTTGTCATCGAGTATGAGGCAAAAAATCCAAGTGAAGCAAAAAATGTCGTACAGGCTGTATTAACTGTTTTTTCTGAGCAAACTCAACTTTCTACCTTGGGTAATGTTGACAGCGCTCAAAGATTTATAGATGAACAACTCCAGGAATATGAATTACGGTTGCGCAATGGCGAAAAAGCACGAGAAAATTTTAAGCGTGCTAATTTTGGGTTGTTGCCTGGACAGGGATCTGATCAAGTTGGTCAAACACAAGCCATGACTATTGCGTTAGAAGATGCAAAGCTGGGGTTAATGGAGGCCAAATCAAGAAAAGAAACCTTAAAGGAACAACTGGAAGAAGCCTTGTCATCAGAAGGTGACGATGATGAATGGGGTGATGTAACTGGAGAGGCGGCTAGTCAGGATGACCCCAAGATTGCTGAGTTTAAAAATAGAAAAGATGAACTCTTGATTAAATATACCGAGAATCATCCCGAGGTAATTCATATTGAAAAGACCATCAAAGAACTGCAAATGCGCAATGCCAAAAAACAGGCGCATGTGGCTGATACAGGCGGGCTTGATGCGTCAGTATTAACCAACCCCTTTATTCAAAACATAAAGGTTGCGATAAATGAAGCTGACGCCAATATTGCTTCAATTAATTCCCGTGTTGATATTTTACAAAAACGTTTGGAAAAATCACAAGAGGAGCTAAATGCCCGGCTTTCAGTAGAAACTGAAATTGAGAATTTAAACAGAGATTACGAATCCATTAAAAGTAATTATCAAAGATTGTTGGCCAGCAAGGAACAAGCTGCTATGTCCGAGAAAGTGGATAATCAGGCAGAAGCTTTAAAGTTCAAGATTGCTGATGCGCCTAATACGCCTTTAGAAGCATCTGGACCTAAACGAAAGCTTTTATTTTCTGGGGTCTTCATAATTAGTATCATAATTGGCCTAACAATTGCTTTGTTGCTGTATCTTATCAGGCCAACAATTATGACAATATCGCAACTTAGACAAATAACAGGACTTCCGGTTTTAGGTAGTATTTCCATGAAAGCAAGTATGCTTCAAGCAGAAAAAAATAAAAAAGAATTACTCCTATATAGCTCCGCAACACTCGGGCTCGTTGTGATTTATATCGGTTTTATGACGGTTGACATTTTAGAAATAAAGATGCTCAGTCTTTCCCACTTCATTCATTGAAAATTTCTGTAGAGGTGTAAATGAGCATCATTGAAAAAGCTTTAAACAAAGCTGAAGATGAAGGACAAAAATTTGATAAAGCAGCGGAGTTGCATCGTGAATCTGGAAAAACTTCCAATATACAAGGTAATACTCTAAGTAAGCCAGTAACTCCAGTTAGTCCAAATGTCAGCATAAAAACTGAACAATCTCCAGTTAATGAAATTGCGAAAATCGATTGGAAGCGTTTGTCTGAATTGGGTTTTGTAGCACCTGATGATTCAAATACACAGGCAATAGAGGAATACAGAAATATCAAGCGCCCTATCGTCAGTAATGCTTTCGGAAAAGGCAGCAAGGATATTTCTCGTGCCAACCTTATTTTAGTAACCAGCAGTCTACCTGGAGAAGGGAAAACATTTACGGCTATAAATCTTGCCTTGAGCATTGCTAATGAGCGCGATAAAAAAGTATTATTAATTGATGCCGATGTAGCGCGTCCCTCCGTTGCTAAAGTCTTGGGCATAAAATCTTCACCCGGCTTAATTGACTATCTGGAAGGAGATGACCTTTCTTTTTCAGATATATCGATTAGCACCAGTATACCTGGCCTCACCGTAGTTCCTGCAGGCAGGTTGCATAAGCACTCTACTGAATTATTGGCTAGCAATAAGATGGCTTTATTGGCGGAGGAATTAAGCAGCAGATATCCTAATAGATTGATTATATTTGATTCACCACCTTTGTTGGCGGCAACTCAAGGTGAGATTTTAGCTAAGTTAGTAGGACAGGTTGTATTGGTTATCGAAGCGGAAAAAACAATGCAGAGCATGGTTATGGAATCCGTAGCTAAATTATCATCTTGCGATGTTGTTTTGGCAGTGCTCAACAAATCCAAAGCAGGTATGGATGCCGGTTATTACGGATATGGATATGGATATGGACAGTATGCCCTTTAATAAGATTTTTTCAGCAAATTGCTTGATAGTCCTGTAATAAGGTATTAGCACTATGGCTTGTGGACTTTATAAGCCAATTTTTAACAGCAAACTAATGGTCATTTATTTTGTATCGTTATTCATATTTAGCTGAAACATGAAAACACAAGCAATGGTTCCAAACCCTAATAAAAAAGATTGTCTGCTGGTT
>JAYTJI010000363.1:0-7809 GCA_043731245.1 Methylococcaceae bacterium
AAAACTAAGCCTTGCAAAAAAACGCAAAATGGCCGCTTGGGATGGCGGCTTTCGTGGCAAGGTGTTGTTTGCTGATAATTTTTAATGCGTTTGCCCTGACCCTTCTTGGTATCGGTAATTTCCAGCTTTAACCAAGCAATGTTTTCTCTGGAAAAATCTATTTTCTCAGGCCGTTTGGTTGCATCCCAGGTTTCCTGCAAATAAGCGGCATTGCGCAAGGCATAAGCCGTATAACGGGAGCGCATCAAGGCTTCAGCGGTTGCAGGTGTTTTTTCGCCGGAATGAAAGGATCCGCAGCATTGTTGATATTCAATGCCTGAGCCACAAAGGCAGAATGTGTGAGTGTTCAAAATAAAATCCCTAAACGAGTGTGTGGGCTATCTACTTTACACTGTTTTCAAAGTACCCAACAATTGATGCGTAATGTATGCCATACCTTGATACTATATTGACTTACGGGTTAAGCCATTAATAACTAGCAACTTTTTGGCGCTATGCGAAATTAGAGTGGGTATAGACCTTCCTTGAAATTTGTAAAAGCAAATCCGTCCATCCTTCGACTGTTCGACAAGCTCACAGCTCAGGAAAGAACAGTTGGCGTTAAAACCGCACTTTTAATCGCATCCAGTAGTTACCGTTAATCTTTTATTAATCTCTTTTTAAGGTTCACAGTGTAAAATATTTTTAAGTGCTTGCTACACTGTAACTTTCTGAAAATTAATGGCATCAGCACATAACACTTTACGTCATAGATCTTCACAGCTGTTTCGATGACTTGCGTTAATTCGCACCCTGGATAAATTTCAAATGAACCTATCAGACTTTAAAAAATCAGCATCACCTGCTATTAAATTGTTAGGCGTGATACTGCTCAGTATCTTAAGCAGTGGCTGTCAGCATTTGGCATTTTTTTCCGGTACACCTGAAAACACGGTTACGCCTGATTTTCATCCGCAAATAGAAAGCATCGACAAACATGAGTTTCAGCTATCCGACGGCCAAAATATAGTTGGTAAAATAGCCACCATCAACACGCATGAAAATGACACGCTGTCAGATATTGCCCGCCACTTTGGTCTGGGTTTTAACGATATTAGCAGGGCCAACCCTGGCATTGCTCCCTGGACGCCTAAACCGGGTAGTCATGTATTATTGCCGTTACAATTTATACTTCCCGATGCGCCCCATAAGGGGATTATTCTAAATTTAGCGAATATGCGCTTGTTTTACTATCCCAAAAAACAACCGGACAAGGTGTTCACATTCCCCGTTGGTATTGGCCGTCAAGGCTGGAATACGCCGATGGGCTTAACCAGCATTGTCGCCAAAACAGCCAACCCGGTTTGGGTTGTGCCAGACTCCATTCACCAGGAACATAGGGAAAAAGGTGATTCATTACCCAGTGTAGTGGCTGCGGGCCCTGATAATCCGTTGGGACTTTATGCAATGCGCCTTGGTTTTCCCCGTTATCTGATTCACGGCACCAACAAGCCTTACGGTATTGGTATGCAAATTAGTCATGGTTGTGTGCAGCTTTACCCAGAAAATATTGAGGTGTTATTCAAAAAAGCATCAACAGGAATGCCGGTACGAATAATTCACCAGCCCTATCTGACAGCCTGGGATCAGGATATGCTTTATCTTGAAGCCAATGAACCCCTGCAACAATGGGCAAAAGATAAAGCGCGATTAAAAAAACAGTTACTGAAGCAATTACGCCAAATCAGCGCTAAACAAAATGCGGCTATTGATTGGAAAAAAGTCGACCGCATTATTGAGCGTTCGGATGGCATTCCTACGCCTATTCTAGTGCAAAGCCCGGATATTTCAGACATATCGGCACACGCTGTGCAGCTTAAGCATCCTGAGCGACTCTATCAACAGCCTGTTGTTGAAGAATTAAAGGCGAGTGATTGGTCTATTTTGGTGGCTAGCTTTAATAACGAAGCAGAAGCGCAAAAACTGGCAACAATGCTCAATCATCAGGGGCCGATGATTCCTGCGCGTAAAGTTGAAAAAAATAATGCGTATCAGGTTGTCGCCGGGCCTTTTAAAAATAAAAAGGAAGCGAATTCAGTTGCAAAACGCATTCAGATGGATTTTGAAATAGATGTTAAGCCGTTAAAGCCCGGTTCAATTTAAGTCAATTAGATGTATATCTACAGGCTGTATTCTTAAAAATAATGAACAGCACTCTAATATCAACCGCCGTTGGACTGAATTAGACAGGCGTATTAAAATAGGCGCAACCGAAGGAGGCAAAGCCCGTGCGTCAAATACATTATTTTCATAAAATCAAGGATTGTCTGCGGCCTGGTTCTCTTGGCTTGGTTATGCTGTTAGCCGGTTTGTTTAGCGGCTGCGCTTCCGAACCTCCGTTATTACACACTGATGCGCCAGCACCCCATGCCTCCCGGCAGCACGGCCCCCGTCATAAAGCGGCTTATAACAGACCCTACAAAGTAAAAGGTAAGACCTACTATCCAATGGCTTCAGCAGTAGGCTATAGTGAGCAGGGCATAGCATCGTGGTATGGCTACGAATCCGGCAACCGCACGGCCATGGGAACCCGTTTTAACCCGCAAGGCAACACAGCGGCACACAAAACATTGCCGTTACCCAGTAAAGTACGGGTAACCAATTTGCATAATGGCCGCTCCATCATAGTACTGGTTAATGATCGCGGCCCGTTCAAGAATAACAGGTTAATTGATTTGTCCCATGGAGCGGCAAAAAAATTAGGTCTGAATGGACTGGCTAAAGTAAAAATTGAGTATCTTGGCGGTTAAGCTTTAACTGCGATAATACAGGCGAAATTAAACCATTGAAAATAGGTGCCGATGCGTGCAAATCCAGCTCGCTCCAATAATTCATAGTTCTCATCAAGGCGATAAGGAATCAAAACATTTTCCAGTGCCTCACGTTTGCGCTGATTTTCAGCATCCGTATAACCGCTTTGGGAGATTTTAAATTGCAGGTAATGATCTATGTATAAGCGATTTAATACCGGATCATTTACGAGAATTTTCTCAGACAACAAGACAATGCCACCAGGCTTAAGCGCCTCATAAATATTTGCCAGCAACTGTTCCCTATCAATAGGCCTTACAAATTGCAGCGTCCAATTAAGAATAACAACATTACAAGGCGGTAAGCTGGGAAGACGGCTCAGATCGGCAGTAATCAATGACAGTTTTCCGGCAGTTATTAACCCGGACAATTTGTCACGCGCTTTATCCAGCATCGACTCAGAATTGTCATACCCTATAAACCGGGTACTATCCGGGCACTTCTGGTGTTTTGTAAGGTACTCTATGGTCGTTCCTGTCGAGCATCCTAAATCGCAAACCACGCCGGAATCTTCCGGTAAAAAATCCATAATAAGGTCCGACTGAATGCGTTGGACTTCATTATAAAAAGGCACGCTCCTTGAAACCATATTATCAAAAACTTTAGCAACACGTTCGTCAAAAGCAAAATCTTCCGCCCGACCCGTCTGTTGAAATACTCTATCTTGTTCTGTCATAGTGTGTGCCGTTTGGTTACTGTGTTCTGTTTATTTCAGATTATACGTGAATGGAATAAGGCTGATTCAATCGCTCTGTGTGTGACATTAACGCATCGACTTGAGGCGTTGGGTTTTCTTTAAAAAACGCACAAACCCATAAGCCGCTAATATCAGTACCGCCAAGCCAATTAAAATAAACTGATAGTCGTCCAGTTTATTTGCCAACTGTAACTTGTAAGCTATCAGCCCCAATGGCACCATCAGAGATGTCATTATAGTGCCATACTCCTTAACGGCAACATTAGGCCAGTCAAACTGATAGTTGTTAATAGTCTCCTGCAAGCCGCTGAATTTCGGTATCCAACGAGGGACATCGGCACAGAAAGCGGCATAAGCCTCGCCAAACTTTGCGCTTAAAAAACTCTCTTCACTATAAACAATCAGTCGATAAATGGCCATAAAAGCCAATGAGCCGACAATAATCCCTGTCAGGTTGCCTGATACAAATACAAAACCCGTCACAATCAGAACATTACCGACGTATAAAGGATTTCTGCAATGTGAGAAAAGACCGTCTGTGACCAGATTTTCGGCATATATTCGTCGCAATCGTCCGCCGCGCACTATATAAGACAGACCAATCGCCAATATTCTTAAGCTCTGTCCCATAGTGATCATTGCCAGACCCATGACCATTAAATAAACTCCCGGCACATTATCAATCGCAACCGGAGGCCATAAAAACAGCAAGATCGCAATCAGTACGGGGAAAAGAACATTACGGGTATGGAAAAGAAAGTTTCCCCATTGATTAAATAGATCAGTCATTATTTTTGTCTATGCCTACGTTAGTTGTTGTCATGCTTATCGAATTCGTATCCATAAGCAACAACATGAATCTTCCACATTGTTAAAAAAGCCGATTAAGACCTATGGATACCAGGAGAGTATTTTAAGTAGACTTTGCTTTATAAGCAAAAGAAACGCTTTATTTCGGTATTTTTGTCGGCAATGTCCTATAAGCGATTCTTTGATAATACCAAGCCGCTCCAAAGGTCTCTTATTCCCCATGCAAACACGCCAATACCAAAAACGGTTAGAACCCACGAACAAAACCCGTACTCAACGCTTACAAGCCCAGAGGGTAAATGTGACCAATCAAGTAGCACGGGGATTAGGAGTGTGATGTAAGCGCCACCCGTCATGCTCAGAACTAAGTGTGTGACTCGTTCTGATGCACTCAGTACTCTGGTCTTGTCTTCTGTTACGAAGTCCCATGCGGTGAGAGCTATCTCAATTACGATAACGCCAGATAATACCCATGCCCACATGCCATTCCAGCCAAACCAAGCGAGCCCAAGAAACATAACGGCATAAAATAGTTCACGTACGCCATGTATTTTTTGTTCCAATGCTGCCGTAGGTTTCGTCGGGAGTTTTTCTTTCCATTCATGATTCCAAAGAACGTCATACCCGCCGATAGCTCCTTGAAAAATTAAAAGATAAATGACAATATTCATCGACACTTCCTCACAATTGTGTAGGTATTATTTTGATATATTCAGCAATAATGAAAATTCCCCCGATAGCTATAAGTCTCTCCCCAAAGTGGATGCTTAACCGTAAAATCCAAATAAAATTCATCCTCTGACAGCGCGTGCTCACTGATAGTCGCTGAACCTAACAGCAACCAATCGGGTATCGTCAATTGAATGTGACCGCATTGCCAAAAATGGCCGTTGCTGCGGTAGATCAAATTGCCGTTGTTGGCCTCGATTGTTAATCGTAAACCAAAGCCGAAACGGATTGTTTCGATTAATTCGTGTTCAGACAAATAACGCATGCGCGAACGGAAATAATCGCTTTTACCGTCGCGGTAAGTCATGGTTCTTTGCCAATGTAAAAGGCTACCCGCAGCACTTGCTGTTTTTTCTACATGGGTATGAATGTCACTGCCACGCCGGAAAACAAGCCCCCCGAATAGATGTATCAACCAGATTACCGGCAGCATAAGGTTCGGGTAAGCAATGGTCATGGCGCCTTCAAGGCAACTGCTTTGGTCGTCTTTGACTTCATAATGCTGTTGAATAACGCGCGGCAATGTCTGCCAGTCTGAACCCAGTGCTTGTTGTATCAAAAAACCAGTCATGGCTTAACTCCAAAGTGAACTGTGAAAAACCATCAGCGTAGTAATGCTGATCATACCGAAAAATGCCGGAACCCCTAGCCACATCCAAATCTTCGAATAGTAAGTGTAAAGATACGGCAATGCTTGGCTCTGCGCTAAAGATTCGATGGCGAGGTCACGCATCCGGATTTGCAGCCAGACCACCGGCAGCCAGCACAAGCCGGTGATGATATACAACACTATCGTCCATAATAGCCAGCTATCACTAAAAGACGCGGAGATGTGTTCGGCCAATAGAAAGCCGGTGACTGGCTGAATAATAACGGTCGGCGTTGTAAACCACCAATCGGCCAGAACAACATGGCGACTGGTAACGGCAATGGCGGCATGATCACCGCTTTTATCGGCCATGACTTTATAGAAAACCGTGCCCGACCCTAAGCCGAATAAGATGATGGCGCTCATAATGTGGATTAATTTCAGTGTTAAATAAATCATGGTTTTTCTCCTGCAAGCGTCCTGTAAATGAATAGGCTTAGCAAAAACGGGATGTTTTTTAATAATGGGCCGAACGGATGCAGCCAGAACTCAGGCAAGGTGAAACTGACAATAAGGGTGTAAATAAGCACAATCCCTATCTGCCACAGCATTAATGCCCGTGGACGGTAAAGTAATAATGTAGCCAAACCTAGCGCAATATCCATCAATGCCAATCCGTACAACATCATTGGTGCTACGCTGCCGGTAATGCCGGTCGCCGCCAAGAGTTGATAACTGAGCTCATGCGGGTAAAAAAATAGCGAGGTTATTCCGCTCCATAGCCACACAAAGGCAATGGTAAAACGCAATATGGGTTTAAGAAAATACAAATGCGCATGCCAACGTTCAGCTTGAGATGCCGGTTTTTCGAATAATTGCACGGTCATGCTGGCGGGCAGTCGACCCAATAACTCCGCGATCCCGCTAACATCAGCAGTATTACCCCGGCTGAGCATGGCGATATTGTCTTTGGAAAAAATCGGTTCATCCAGCCATTTTCCGAGACTTGCAGCTGCGAGGACATAGCGATGCGGGATTGAAATGGCTCGTGCCGGTGGCTTGCCCAATCGATGCCTAAGATTTTGCAATAAGTCTGCATAAGTCATTGGACTTGGGCCGACTAGCGCCAGTGTTTTTTGTGCCGGAGTAGACGGTTCAAGGCACTTACAAACGGTGGCGACTAAATCATCGACATGAATCGGCTGTAACTGCTGTGTACCGCCATCCGGTAATACATGCACAGGCAGTGCCGCTAAGGCGTGAAATAATGCCGAACTTTGGGCGCGGTTGCCGTAAACAACCGATGGTTGCAGGATAAACCAGTCCAGCGGCAAGCTTCTTAATGCCTCATCGGCGGCTCGTTTGCTTAAATGATAGGCAGATTCTGCTCCGGCATCAGCCCCTAATGCTGAAATCTGTATGATTTTTTTTACACCGATTTGAGCGCCGACATTGAACAAGGCGATAGGCGCGAGCGTGTGCAACTGGGCAAAGGTTTGGCCTTTGGTTTCGGCAATTATCCCCACGCAATTAATGATGGCATCGATGCCGTTGAGATGTGGTAAGCACTGCTCGATATTGCCGGCTAATGCAAAATCCATGTGCAGGGGGTTAATATGCCCGGATTTGATTAGTAGACTGTCAGGGTTGCGACAACAGGCTGTGATGTGATGCCCTTGCTGAAGTAGGGTGCGCAATATCGTATTACCGATAAATCCGGTCGCACCGGTTATTAAAATATTCATGTTTGTCTCCTGGTATAGCGTTTTTAACAAGCGATTACCTGAGTTTTAACAGGCGGCTACAGATTAGTGCGCAAAAGCCAAACAAACTTCCGATTGGATAAGATAGGAATAGAAAAATTTATTGTAAGTCTAAGTCATTGAATAACAAAGCGTTAAATAGTTACAAAATGGTAATAAAGGAAGCAGTAGTCGATAACTGGCGAGCAAGTGCGGGAAATCTAAGCTTTACTCTGAATGAAGCGGGCTAAGCGATTCTTATTGCGCTCAACAGCTAAGAATGGATTTTACGGTATTGGCCGGGCGCCATACCGGCGATGTCCCGAAAAGCCGAATAAAAATTGGATTGAGTGCTAAATCCTACCGACAGGCCGACGGCTAAAACCGACGTG
>JAYTJI010000364.1:0-11477 GCA_043731245.1 Methylococcaceae bacterium
GGCGATTTGTGAATGTATATTAGAGTTAGCTAATATTTTTCGAAAATTAGCACTCTCTAATATTCATGCTCCCAAAAAACTGGGAAACTTCAGATTTAATAGTATTAAAGATAAACAATACCTCTCAGAGATACAAATATTTTCTTTTATTAACGAAAAGAAACAGGACGAAGTTGAGAATTTTAAAAATCAATTAATTGATTTTTTAAAGCTGTAAAGTGGTTTCGCCGACAGGCAAACCACCATAACTGGAGTGGATGGTTCCTCGCTCCGGCACTTTCTGTCGTTCTTCGCGATAAGATGCGCTAATCAACAATCATTAGCATTCCCAATCAAACTAATAACGAACCAAATACCCAAGTATGGACAATAAGCCCCCTATTTTATATAGCTTCAGGCGTTGCCCCTATGCAATTAGAGCCAGAATGGCCATTACTTATGCTGGTATTTCTGTAGAAATATGTGAAGTGGAGTTAAAGAACAAGCCGGAACAGTTATTGGCTATATCTACGAAGCGCGACGGGGTATGTACCCCGTCGCAACGTTTTGGGGTGGCTGCAAGTTGCACACATGGAGAAACGCGTATAACTGCGGTCATATAACTGCATAACTGGGGTCAGAGTAAAGTTAAATGCTTAACTCAATGCTCCAAAGGAGCTCCTCTTTAAGTCACGTAACCCGTAAGGCGCATAAAATGGTGGATTCGCGCTAGCAATCCACCAAAATGACTGCGCTTTTCGTTACGCAATTCGTCAACGGCGTCATCATGGGCGGGATTGTGTCAACAATTCTTTCTTGCCTTTAGGGAGGTTGAAAGTTAATCTTAAAAGATAGTCATTTGGAAAGGAGTATATTGATGTCAATCGCCGAACAGATTTATGAGATCGCCAAGCCGTTACCGGAATCTTTGGCGCTTGAAGCGCTACATTTTATTGAATACCTGAGCAGTAAAAATGCAGATCGCGCAGAGATCTCCGATTTGACACGCGCCCAGGAAATTGTGATGAAACACGTTTGGGATAATCAGGATGACGAGGTTTGGGACAATGTTAAAACGCTCTGATGTCGTCCAAATCCCTTTCCCATTTTCCGACCTAACTCAGCAAAAGCGTCGGCCGGTTATGCTGCTTACCTCCCCGGATGCATTTGGTGACTTCCTTGCTGTGGCAATCACATCTCAGGCTGGGCATAATGATGCCATCCAGCTACAAGATGATGATATTGCTAACGGTCGATTACCGAAATTAAGTTGGATAAGAGCCACGAAGCTATTCTCTCTGAACTGTGACTCTGTCATACTTGAGTTGGGAGCTCTCAGGCCGGAATCCTTCGAGCGAATCCATGGAGAAATCTGTGTGATGCTTGGTTGCAAGTATTGTAAATAAAAACTGTATGGTGGTTTCGCCGATAGATAAACTACCATAACTGGAGTGGATGATTCTTCTCCAGCGCTTTCTTTCCTCCTTTGCGATGAGCTAATACAGGATCGTTAGCATCCCCAATCAAGCTGAGAGTACTCCACATAACTGAATGGTCAATAATCTCCCCATCTTGTATAGCTTCAGGCGTTGCCCTTATGCAATCAGAGCCAGAATGGCCATTACTTATGCGGGTATTCCTGTAGAAATCCGCGAAGTGGAGTTAAAGAACAAGCCGGAACAATTGTTGGCTATATCCCCTAAAGCGACAGTGCCCGTATTGCAGCTTACCAATGGCGTGGTGCTTGATGAAAGCCTTGATATTATGCGTTGGGCGCTGGCGCAACATGATCCTGAGCATTGGCTGCTTGTTGGCGATGCGGCGGATAGGTTAATCAAATGGAATGATGGCGATTTTAAATATTATCTGGATCGCTATAAATATGCAGACCGGTATCCGGATTCTTCTCAGAAGCATTACCGGCAACAAGCGGAAGTGTTTTTGACTGAACTTGAAAGCAGATTAATGAATTCCAGGTATTTGTGCGGAAATGACTTTTCTTTAGCCGATGCCGCTATTTTTCCGTTTATCCGTCAGTTTGCCAGTGTGAACAAGGTTGGGTTTCAAGCATCGGCTTTTCAGGCTTTAAATCACTGGCTGGAAGCGATATTAGCTACCGAATTATTCGGTTTGGTAATGGCTAAATAACAGGTCTGGATGTGAAGATTAGTCGAAGGTGTTGCTGGTTTTTGCCGCCTAATATTGCTGAGTTAAAAATTGATTCAAAAGCAAACCGCCCCGACTTAAAGCCGGGGTAGTCTAATTGGCAAGGATGGTTCAATAAAGCTGGTTCAAAGGGGTTAGGAAAAAGCCTTAAATCTCTATTTATCCAGGCCAATAAAATCCCAAACTTTGTGAGAGATTGTTGCGTTTTCAAATTCAAGCACGGTAGGGCCGTTAGGATAGTTAAGTTCATAAACGCGGGCGGTATCTTTGGCAAGGTCAAGCATATTAAGTTTAGTGTAGGCTTCTTGTAAAACTTGTAAGGCAAGAGGAACAGCCGGAGTACGCTGATATTTTTCGATAACAGTCGACGCTCTGCCGACGGCGGCGACATAGGCTTTACGTTTCATGTAATAACGGGCAACGTGGACTTCATACATTGCCAGATTGTTTTTAAGGGCAATTACCCGCTTCCGGGCATCGGGCGTATATTTGCTTTGTGGAAACCGGCGTATCAGTTCTTCAAAATTATTTAAAGCATTACGGGCGCTGCCCGGATCGCGTTGGGAGTGGTCTGTTGGCAGGAATCGATCAAAAAAGCTGATGTCCCGATTGTAATTAATCAGACCTTTTAAGTAGTAAGCGTAATCCACACCGGGGCTACGCGGATTTACTTTAATGAAGCGGTCTACCGCAGAAGCTGCGGAGTCAGGATCATTGTTTTTGAAATAAGCGTAAGCCGTATCCAGTTCCGTTTGGGCAGAGTCTTCGCCAAAAGGGTAACGGGAGCCCAGGGCTTCGTATAGTTTGATGGCTTTTTCATAACTGCCGCTATCCGTGGCTGCTTTGGCCTTTGCACGAAATTCTTCGGCAGTCCAACCAGCATATTCATCTTCAGTTGATGAACTGGAATCACCGGAAAAGAGGTCTTTGATTGGTCCACAACCCTGAAGAGACAGAGCTAAACAGAAAATAAATAAAAATTTAATTAAAATTAATCGCATAGTGCTAACGACACGTTGTAAAATTAGAGGTTTTCTCGCAGGGTAAGCGGCGATACTAGATGGCTATGTATCTTGCGAGTATAACTTAACAATGGTTTATTCAGAAGAACTTGTTATGACAAGATTAACAGCAGAAGTGCCTTACGAAATGGCGGGTATGCGTTTGGATCAGGTGCTTGCCGAACTGTTTGCGGATTATTCGCGCAGTAAATTGCAAACCTGGGTTAAATCCGGACGAGTGCAGGTCAACGGCTTAACACTTAAGCCAAAAGATAAGCTTGAGGGTGGTGAAGTCATTGCGCTGGATGCCGAAGCGGAAGTGGTAGTGACGTCCGAAGCTGAAGCAATTCCTTTAGATATTATTTTTGAAGATGACAGCCTGTTAATCGTCAATAAGCCAGCAGGGATGGTTGTCCATCCGGCGATAGGTAATTGGCATGGCACGTTGTTAAATGCTTTGCTAAACCATGATTCAACTTTGGAGACATTGCCCAGAGCCGGTATTGTGCATAGGATTGATAAGGAAACCAGCGGCTTGCTGATGATTGCAAAAACCTTGCAAGCGCATAACAGCCTGACGCAACAGCTACAGGAGCGGACAATTACCCGTGAATATCTGGCAATTACCCGAGGCCGGATGACGGCTGGCGGTACGGTTGATGAGCCTATAGCCAGACATCCTACTGACCGCAAACGTTACGCAGTTAAAGAATCCGGTAAATTTGCGGTTACGCATTATCGCGTGGCGCAGCGTTTTACCCGGCATACACTGGTTCAGGTTAAGCTGGAAACAGGGCGTACGCATCAGATTCGCGTCCACATGGCGCATATTCGTTACCCGTTGTTGGGCGATCAAGTTTATGGCGGGCGTTTTCAAATGCCACCTGATTGCAGCGAGCAACTGGAAAAAGAATTACGCAGTTTTAAGCGTCAGGCATTACACGCACGCGTTGTGGGTTTACAGCATCCTGTGACGAATGAATATTGCGAATGGGAGCAGTCTTTGCCCGAAGATATGACCCGCTTGTTAGCAGCTTTAACTGATAATGAGCAAGAATAAATACTGGTTGGAACCCGATTGGCCAGCGCCCGCAAACATTCATGCGGCGACCACTTTGCGCACGGGCGGCGTGAGTCAAGGCGCATACTCCAGCCTTAATCCGGCTACTCATGTCAGTGATGATAGTGGGCGGGTTAGGCAAAACAGGCAGATTATCAGCGAAATGCTGGAGTTGCCCACCGAACCAATATGGCTGGATCAAGTACACAGTAGCCGTGCCGTTAAGGCGGCAAATCCCCCCTACCCCCCTTTGCAAAAGGGGGGTAGGGGGGATTTGCAACAAGCTGATGCCAGTTACACTAATGAAGCTGGCGTTGTGTGCGCGGTGATGACGGCGGATTGTCTGCCATTGCTGGTTTGCTCTGCGGATGGAGCGCATGTGGCGGCAGTTCATGCAGGCTGGCGGGGTTTATTGGCAGGCGTGATCAGCAACACAATCGATGCAATGCAGACGCAGGATTTACTGGTATGGTTAGGGCCTGCAATCGGGCCTGACTGTTTTGAAGTAGGCGCTGAAGTGCGTGATGCCTTCCTGGAAAAGTCGGCAGCATTCAATGAAGCATTTAAAGCGCAAAGCAACGACAAGTGGTTGGCAGACATTTATCAGTTAGCCAGGATTGAACTGGCAGCGTTAGACATAACTAATGTTTATGGAGGCACGCACTGCACGGTTACTGAGCATGAGCGTTTTTATTCTTATCGCAGAGATACTCAAACAGGGCGTATGGCGACATTGATATGGAGAGAATAACGCAGTGAATTTATTGATATTAATCATCATTTTTACCGCCGTCGGCGGGGTATTAAGCGTGATGGCAGCCGCTGTTTTTTTATTACTGCGTGATCATCACCGGAATGCAATATTACCGCATGGGATAAGTTTTGCGATTGGTGCATTATTAGCGGTGGCCTTTTGGGGGTTGATCCCCGAGGCATTTTCAGCAGTTAAGCCGGAGCAATTTCAAGCCTTATCGGCGACAATTTTAGCGGGAATACTGGGCTTTTTTGTGCTGGAAAAACTGTTGATTTGGCGACATTGCCATTACGGGCACTGTGAGGCGCATGGTGACGATGCGCTGGATGACAATCATGCGCACGGACACAGCCATGAGCACGGTGTTGTTAAGTCGGCGGGTGCATTGATTATTCTAGGCGATAGTATCCATAACTTTGTCGACGGTGTGTTAATTGCGGCCGCGTTTTTGACAGATGTGCAGTTAGGCATAGTTACCAGCTTAGCCGTTGCAGCGCACGAAATTCCGCAAGAAGTCGGTGATTTTGCCATTTTATTAGATAGTGGTTATTCCAAAGGCAAAGCACTTTTTTATAATGTATTAGCCAGTTTGACGACAGTGCTGGGTGGGGTGTTGGCTTACTTTAGCCTGGAAGATTTGCATGACAGTCTGCCATATTTCCTGGCTTTGGCGGCTTCCAGCTTCATTTATATTGCCGTCGCGGATTTGATACCGTCATTGCATAAAAAAACCGATATGAAGACCTCATTGCAGCAAATTGCCTTGATTGCGGCGGGGGTGTTTTTGATTTGTTCATTGCACGGTATCGCGCATGATATTCAGCTATCGTAGAGATACCATTTGCGTGTATCTATGCAGGTAAACGCGCATATTCATTCATAAGGGAAGCCTCTAAAAATGGCTGAGTACTAATGCCGGCAATGGTATTTTTCAATCACCTGAACTCGTTTTAACATCAGTGTGTTAGATGGTAATGGCAGCAAATTGCTTGATTGCCTTTTGACGGCAGGGAAAACGGTTGGCTTCCCCTTTAGCGTCTTGTCAATGGTCAACAGGCTTGAGTCAATTTTGACCATTAACAAGAAGAAGGTTGGTTGCGCTGCCTTAAGTAATTACATTAGGTTCTGTTCTGCCGGTGCGGTTTTTAATTTCACAAAGCTGCTCGGCAAGGATAATTAATTCTCCTAATGCTTCTTGAGCATCCTGGTCATGCCGGGCGGGATCTGCTTCAAAGCGTTCAATATAAATTCTTAAGGTTGCGCCGACTGTACCCGTTCCTGATAAGCGAAAGACGACCCTTGAGCCGTTTTCAAAGCCGATACGTATGCCTTGGTTTTTACTGATGCTGCCGTCTACCGAATCTTCATAGCTGAATTCATCGGCATATTTAACGACGTATTCACCAAAGCTCTGGCCTGGTAATGTGGGTAATTGATTTCGCAAATGCTCAACAAGACTGTTGGCGATAGGGGTTTCGACAGCCTCATAATCATGGCGGCAATAAATATCCCTACCGAATTTTTGCCAGTGTTCATGGACGATGTCGGCAACAGACTGGCGTTTGATAGCAATTAAATTCAACCAGAATAACACGGCCCATAAACCATCTTTTTCACGGACATGATTGGAACCAGTGCCAAAACTTTCTTCGCCGCACAGGGTTATTTTTCCTGCATCCAGCAAATTGCCGAAAAATTTCCAGCCGGTGGGGGTTTCATAACAGGGAATGTTATAGCTTGCCGCGACGCGGTCAACCGCCTGGCTGGTAGGCATGGAGCGGGCAACGCCGCTTAATCCTTTGGAATACGCAGGAATTAAATGGGCATTGGCCGCCATAATGGCCAAGCTGTCACTGGGGGTTACAAAAATATTGTTGCCGGTAATCATATTGCGGTCGCCATCGCCATCAGAAGCGGCGCCGAACGTAGGCGCATCCGCGCTGAACATACGCTCGGCAAGCTCATGTGCATGTGCCAGATTCGGATCAGGGTGATGGCCGCCAAAATCTTCCAAGGGTTCTGCATTAATTAGAGAATCGGGAGTAGCGCCCAGCATATCCACCAGTATTCTTTTTGCGTAAGGCCCGGTTATGGCACTCATAGCGTCAAATAACAGCGTGATATAACCAGAGCCAATGCTTTGCTTTAGTAAGTTAAAGTCGAAAATCGATTGCATGAGTTCGGCATAATCAGCCACCGGATCAATAATCGTGATTTTAAGCCCATCGATTTGTTGTGATCCTATACTGTCGAGATCTACATCTTCGATTTTAGCGGTTTTGTAGCTGTCGATGGTTAGGCTGCGCTGATAAAAGGCGTCGGTATATTTTTCCGGGGCAGGGCCGCCATTGCTGACATTATATTTAATGCCAAAATCTTCGTCCGGGCCACCGGGATTATGACTGGCAGAAAGAACCAGTCCGCCAAAGGCTTTATATTTTCTTATGATATGTGATGCTGCCGGTGTAGACAATAATCCGCCTTGACCAATAATAAGCTCACCAAAACCATTGGCGGCCGCAATTTTAATGATGATTTGTATAGCTACTCTGTTAAAATAACGCCCGTCACCACCTAATACCAGGGATTTCCCAGTAAAATCCTCTAAAGAGTCGAAAATCGATTGAACAAAATTTTCCAGATATCCGGGCTGCTGAAAAACTTTAACTTTTTTTCTAAGTCCTGATGTACCTGGATTTTGGTCGCTGTAAGCTGTTGTTGCGATGGTTTCTATTTGCATGTTTGATCCTTTAATGTGACGGTAACGTGGTTGATAAAGTACACCAAAATTCTTTTCTAGTGTAAATTTTAATATGTTGCGAATTTATTTATTACTGTGTTGTTGTTTTTTCTCATTTGCAGTATTTGCAGATAGTGATGTGTGGCTTTTGGTAGACACCGCAGCACGAAAAATTGAGGTAAAAAAAGGCGAACGAACACTTGAAACTTTAAACGAAATTGCTATCGGTCGGGGAGGGGCGGGATTAAAAACGCATCGTGGCGATAACATCACGCCTTTTGGAAATTACCGGATAGGCTGGGTGGGTGAAAGAAGTAGCTTTCGAAAATTTTTTGGCTTAACCTACCCATCCGTAGAAGATGCCAGTAAGGCTTTACGAAAAGGTGTTATTGATCGGTTCACTTACGAGCGTATTGCTACCGCTCACTATTTTCACCAAATACCGCCACAGAATACGCCGTTAGGTGGGCAAATTGGCATTCATGGTCTTGGCAGTGCGGATGAAAGGGTTCATCAATCATTTGATTGGACACATGGTTGTATTGCGCTGACGAATACTCAGATTGACCATTTAAGCCAATTGGTAGACACGGGGACTGTGGTAAAAATAAAATAAAGCTGGAAATGACGACAAAAAGTGTTATAATTAGTTCCAGCTATAATGTTTTTTTGTAGTAATAACTTTGACTAAGGAAAATAATATGAAAAAAGTAATAAAATTATCTATGATTGCAATGGTTGCCAGCTTGGTTGTTGCTTGCGCGTCTACTTCAGATATCGAAGGTCTGCAATCACAAATTGATGGCTTGAAAACTTCTGTAGCACAAGCATCATCTGATGCAGCTAGCGCACAAAGCGCAGCTTCAGAAGCAAAAGATGCAGCTAACCGTGCTGCCCAGCTTTCTCAAGACACTAACAGCAAACTGGATAACATGTTTGCTAAAACAATGAGAAAATAAATCATTGTTGCTTTAGGGCAGAAAAAGCCCGGCGGGTAAACCGCCGGGCTTTTTTTATGCTTTATTTTCTCCGCCAAATAGTTCCAACAGGCGTGGCAGGAAGTTTGCCAGCTCTGCTGACATAATTGAAAAGTCCACGTCAAATTGTGCAGCCTCATCGTCGGTTTCAATATCAGCGACTTGATCCTGAATTAAATCAAGAAAGCGCAGGCGCTTAATGGACAGATTTTCATCAATAATGAATGAAACTCGGTCTGCCCAACTGACGGCCAGCTTTATTACTTCTTTACCGGTATCCAGATGGTTTTTAATTTCAGGCAGCGCCAGATCATGGCGCTTGCAGCGAATAATACCTCCGGCTTCTTCAGGTGAGCGCAATTCACATTCATCTTCAATAACAATATCGTCAGGCGCTTTATTATTAAGCAGCCATTGGGTCATGGTTGTGGTGGGTTTTTCGATGGTATTTAGCGGTACGGCAGGCAATGAGCCTAATGATTTACGTAATAAACTGAGCAAATCCTCGGCGCTTTTTGCCGAAGCGGCATCAACTATTAGCCAGCCGCCTTTAGGGTCGATATAAGCGTATATTTTGCGTGAAAAAGTAAAGGCCTTGGGTAAAAGATCAAAGATAACTTCATCTTTAATTTCTGTGCGTTCTTTTTTTGATAATTTACGGGCTTGCTGCTCTTCTTTTTCTTGAATTTTCTCCTGCACCATTTCATTGACAACGGTGCCTGGTAAGACTCTTTCTTCTTTTTTTATACACAGCATCATAAAGCCATTAGTGCTGTGTACCAATTGCTGTGCTGATTTGCCTAAGGGTGAAGTCCAGCCAAAAGTAAATTCTTCGTGAGGGCCGCAGGGACGAAAAGAAAGGGGTTCAAGCTTTTGCTCCAGATCTTCCGGGGCTAGGGTGAACGCTTCAGTAAGACGAAAAATGCTAAGATTTTTAAACCACATGGGTAACTGATATCCTATAAAAATAATGACTGAGCATTATCGCAAATTTAACAATATAAAACTGAAGTAAATTCTATGGTGAACTCTTAATGTCAGACATAAAGGCATTTATGCCTGTCGTTTCAGAAAGTGCAGCGGTGTTGATATTGGGATCTATGCCCAGTGAGGCTTCATTGCTCATCCAGCAGTATTACGGGCATTCCAGAAATGCTTTCTGGCCAATAATGAGCGGCTTGTTCAATTCAGATTCCGGCTTGTGTTATCAACAACGTAAAGAGTTATTGCTGGAAAATGGCATAGCCGTCTGGGATGTATTGCAAGGTTGTAAGCGATTGGGAAGCCTGGATTCTAATATCCAGTTGGCGACGATTAGAATTAATGATTTTACGGACTTTTTTAGCAAGTATAAATCCATTAATCGAGTGTTCTTTAATGGCAGAATGGCTGAAAAATTATACCAAAAACAAGTTCTGCCAGCTTTGGGATATTGTTTTTGTTACCTTGAATATCAGTGCCTGCCGTCAACAAGTCCAGCTTATGCATCATTAAAATTTGAGCAAAAGATAGAAGCATGGAAAGTGATTAAACAGCATGTGGTAAAGTAGGTCTTATTTTTTATGAGTAACGGTTAGATATTAAGATGAGTGAAGAGCACGACTACGAATACGAATACGAATATGATGACCAGGGCGAAATAGTCTATTACGCTGTTCGCCCCAATAAAACCCAAATAAAAAAGGATATGGCTGTGCTTTTCGCATTAAGCGAAGAAATGTCCGAATTGTCTGCAACCCAATTAAAAGCCCTCGAGCTTCCTGAAAATATAAATAAAGCAGTTGTAGAGGTTTCAGGAATGCCACACAAAGGGGCAAGAAAACGGCTCTTGAAATTTATTACCGGGCAACTCAATAAAATAGAGGTAGAACCTATTTTAGAAAAACTGGCACGCATGAAAAGTAAAAGCGCTCATGCAGTAAGAGAACACCATGTAGTTGAGCGCTGGCGAGACAGGTTAATTGCTGGAGGTGCCGAGGTCTTGACGGAATTGCTCAACGAGCAGCCCCATGCTGATCGTCAGCAACTAAGGCAATTATTACGTAATATTCAAAAAGAAGCCGAAGCCGCCAAGCCACCCAAATCTTCCAGATTATTATATCGATATCTGAAAAACTTATTCACGGTTGAAGGCGAAGCTGAGTTTGAAGATGACGCTGAGTTTGAAGCGGAAGATGATCTGGAGAAAGGTTAAAGATGAAAGGTGAAAGGTGAAAATAGCAAAACATTTGTCTTGTGCCTTTCACCTTTTACCTGTGCTCTATTTTTCAGGCAGTTGGAGATCTGCTGTCAAGTTCCATGCAGAAAAAGGAAAAGGCAGTGCTTCCGTGTTGAAGGTCAGGAATAGAAGTATATGGTAAGTGTAGATCGAAAGATTGCGTCCAAAACTTAAAATATTCTGGTTAGCTTTCCCGGTCAATAATGTAGATGCCACCTGCAATATAATAACTGCCCAAAGTATCATTCTGACCAGTGCCCCGATTGCGGCAAAAATCATCATGAAGAAAATTCGTTTCCAGGTGCTGAGTTGCTTCAGGTTGTAGTTGATTTGTTCGTCCATAGTATTAATTAACCTCGGTTCATAATGTCACGCAAATCAAGAGCCGCTGCATTAGCTCGAGATATGTAAT
Organism: Methylococcaceae bacterium; assembly: GCA_043731245.1. GTDB lineage: Bacteria > Pseudomonadota > Gammaproteobacteria > Methylococcales > Methylomonadaceae > Methylobacter_C. The sequence continues at coordinate 11,308 of JAYTJI010000364.1, forward strand.
TTGCCATAGTCAGGGAATAGTTGGCAAACAGGCCGTAGCCGCTGCCATCTAAAATCATCGGGCTTAATATGGGCGCCAGGGCATTTTCCATGGCCTTGATCATAATATCAACGGTACGCATGGCCCGTTTATCCAGCAGAATGTCGGCAAAGTCATGTTTTATGGCGCGT
>JAYTJI010000365.1:0-2090 GCA_043731245.1 Methylococcaceae bacterium
CGCGATGAATTGCATTGGGAAGCGGGGACGCAACTATCGTTGGTTGCCTCTGGCTCTGGCGCGTCGCTGAGGGCGATGCCTGTCAAGACTGGACGTAACCTGGGTGATTTGATTGGGATGCTTAAGCACCACGGTACACCGGTTTCTATTGAGGCGCTTTGCAAGCCAGTCGATTTTAGTGCCGATTGGAGTAAGTCGGAGCAGCGTAGCAAATGATCGCTTTTGATACGAATCTGCTGGTTCGTGCTGTCGTGGCGGACAACCCTGCGTAAGTCTTGTAGGTCGGGTTAGCGTAGCGTAACCCGACATTTGCCGCTTCGATGTGTCGGGTTACGCTACGCTAACCCGACCTACGACTACGACTTGCTGAATAGGACAACCCTGCGCAAGTCGCTATCGTCCAAGGCCTTATTATGCAGGATTCGGTATTTATCTCCCGAACGGTGTTATTGGAAACTGAATGGGTTTTCTGATTATCAAGGAACCTCAGCCTGCACCGTCATACCGGCATGGATGCCGGTATCGAGTGCCATGGCCTGTCCTGAGCGTAGTCGTAAGGGATGGTAACTTTCCGGTACCGCTACGGCATTACACTGCGCGGTGTCGGACATAGCTTCACATCCCTGTGACTGGATTCCGGCATCCATGCCGGAATGACGAACTTTGGTCGCTGGTTGAAACATCTTGCTAATAAGGATGGGTTTTTGCAAAACTGCAAGGGAGGCAGGGATAACCCCGCCGATAGTGGTGTTGGCGCAGTAGCGAGGGATTTTTAGAACTTTATTACTAAAATCAGTTCTCCTTTGGTTTGGTTAAGCGAAGTTTTATCATGAATACAATGCAAAACAGAGCAAGAGATTCAACACACGGCAGGAGGCGCTCCATAAAGGCTTGGGCGTTAGTGATTTTATTCGTTTTATGCAGCACAATGAAAGGCTCCGGAAATTATGTAGAGGACCGGCAAGAGTGGCAAAAGCAATATTCTGTGAATCAACTGCTTGAGGAAATAGCTCGCAACAAGGCTGATCAATAAGAATTAAGCCAAATAGGCGCGGGTTTTTATTGTTGGGCCAGGTGTGGCAACGGTGCAATTTGTTATACTTAAATGTATGCGTTTGTCAATCTTTGATAATCTTTGTAATATTAGGCCATCAAAAATCAAGGGGTAAAATATGCATGTATCACTGACAGAGCAACTTGAAAAAATGGTAAAAGCGAAAGTCGCTAGCGGGCTGTATAACAATGCTAGTGAAGTTATACGTGAATCCTTGCGTTTTATGGAAGCCCATGAGGCGTGGATATACCAAATAAAACTGGATAAGCTTAGAAGCGAGGTCAGCAAAGGATTAGATCAGCTGGATTGTGGTGAAAGCGTCGATGGCCGTGCTTTTTTTGAAGGGCTCAATAAGGAATAGCGGCTAATGCAAGGATATAGATTATCAAAAGAAGCCCAGGATGATTTAAAAGAGATTAAGAGCTATACGCGCATGACCTGGGGTGACAAGCAAACCCAGGAATATCTTTCAGATATTAAGAAGGGTTTAGAAACGCTGGTGATGTCTCCAGAACTCGGAAAAATAAGAAATGAGGTTTTGAGGGTCTACGCAGTTTCGGTGTTGGCCGTCATATTATTTTTTATCGACTGGGTAAGACAGATATTGAGGTTGCCCGTATTTTGCATAACCGAATGGATGCGGCCAGGCATTTTGGTGACTTTTGGTAAATGGCCAATTCATAGGTAAGAGCCCAGTTGTGGTTACCGATAGCCAACCCAGCAATATTTCAAATCAGTGCTTTTTTATATCTAACCATGTATCGTAAGCAAGATACGCCAGAAAGCCCACAAAACCAATCATCATAACAGCAAGCAAGATACTATTCATTTTCCAAATCCTCCAATAACCGTTTTATTTGTTTGTAACTCCACAATGCAAAAGCCAGGCTGCAAAAAAAGCAGCAGGCAGGGTGGGCAGCGCTTTTCTGCCCATGCGGTTAAACTTTTGGCGCAGGAATGAAAAAAGGAGTCAAACCCCATAAAAAACCCAGCGTTTACGATACGTCAAGGTGTATTTTATTACTGGCATATTGAT
>JAYTJI010000366.1:0-2067 GCA_043731245.1 Methylococcaceae bacterium
AAACACTCAAATTTAAAACACCTCATACGGTATTTTTTGCTGACATATTGCAAGAAGCCGCATGAGCACTAAGATTGCACTTCGGAGTTGAATCCACCACTTTTTATTAGAACGTTATCGCATGAATGGGAAGCGGCAGATACTATAAGGTCAGATAAGAATAAAAAAGATGCCACGTTAGCATGGGTCATGCGAAATACACGTCACTGGATAACGCATAACTCAAATTTATTCAGTGAGCTTGATGAAAAAATGGTCGCTTACCTGTTTATGGTGAATCTTCGGGTTATGTTCAATTCTGACGACGATACCTTGCAGTGTTATGAAAAAATACTGCTCAATCTGTTTGCGGAAGACGCATTGTCAGAAGCACAGTTTAAAACAATAACCGGTAATAAATTAATCCCAATAAGCAAGGCTTACCTCGATATTAATAATATCGTCCTGGATGAGAAGCATAATGGCATTATTATTCAGGATGCTTTTTACTTTAATGAATTAGCTAATAATATTCAGCTAAGCAGTTCATCTCTCAGAAATGACAAGCAACTATTCACTAAATTGCTTTACCAAATGTTTTGGCTTGCCACATCGAATCCGTACATTGACAAAAGCAATAAAAGAAATTTGCTGGAAATAAAGTTTTGGGATTTTAATTACGCTGAAAAGCCTTATCTCAATGAGCTTGCTCGGCATATTTATAATGCTAGTTTTTCATAGGATCATAAAATCTTGAGATGCTCCTTTAGCGCATCCAGAATAAGATATTGAAGCAGGTTAAATAATTGACGAAGCGGCAAGTAAAAAACAAGCCATCTTGAAACAGTATTTATAGGAAAAGACCATGTACACAACCATTAGCGGTATTTATGAAAACGGGAAAATCATTTTGCAAGAAAAAGCACCGACAGAAAAAAGCATGAAAGTGCTGGTTACGTTTGTAGAAGAAACTGACATGCCGCCCAATCAAACCACTATAAAAGCCTTGGAAGCCGCCGAACGTGGCGAGTATGAAGCGGTTAGTTTGGATGGTTTAAGACAGCAATGGGATGAAGCGTGAAACCGATTGTCCAAACATCGCAATTTAAACACGATTTGAAAAAAGTAAAATATGCTGGGCGTTATGCGATTGATGATTTGTTGGTGATTGTTGATTTGCTTGCGCATAATCAGCCATTGCCCGAAAAACACAGAGAACATAATTTAGGCGGCAATTGGAAAGGCTATAAGGAATGCCATATAAAACCCGATTGGTTGCTAATTTATCAATCATCACCTGAAAAATTAGTTTTGGCTCGCACAGGTTCACATAGTGAATTGTTTTAGCGGGACATGGCAAACGGGGCAGTTCAAGAATTCTAATCGCTACAAACAAAAATGATCGTTGGTTTTTCGTGTATGGATTTGAAAAAAATGAGCGAGAAAATATTAATTCCAGCGAATTGAAAGCGTTACAAGCACTTGCCAATGACTTGTTGAATTTTTCTGCTACAGAACTTAAAAGTGAAATAAAAAACAATACATTACAGGAAATTTGTTATGACAATGAAGCATAAAAAAAATAGTCGCCTACTAGAAGCTATCTATGAAACCGCTAACGATTTTCATAACGCAAGTCATTCTGAAAGAGCCCGCGCCGACAGAAAAAAGTATGAGGGTTTTAGTCGTTTTTTTAGAGGAAAACAATCAGGCGTTACCTAACCAAATCTCTGTAAAGCAAGCCCCGGAACATGAAGTAAAACAACATTTTTCTGAACGCTGGCAAGGTCAATTTAAATTAACTGATAAGACGGACGATGCACGACTGGATTATTTAAAACAACGCTATCAGTTATGAAAATCTTTGTTGATTGATGTAGGCTTCGGGAGAAAACCTTTTTGCCTGGCATCTGGTGAATTACTGGATTATCTGGAAAATAATAAAAATAACGGTTTTATCGCGTGGCATTCTATCGCCAACTTTTTCTATACTGAAGTTTCCCAGTTTTTGTGCGCGTGACGTATAGAGGGAAACCACACAAGTGGGGTTTGCTGTAAATTACGCAAACCCTGCATTAAATCTCTATC
>JAYTJI010000367.1:0-9563 GCA_043731245.1 Methylococcaceae bacterium
GCAATTGCAAGTTGGGTTAAATTGTTGCTGGGAATCCGCACGATTGCCACATCGGCTTCAGGATCGGTACCGACTAATTCGGCGTTGAGCTGGCGACCATCATTTAAGGTCACCAGAATTTTATCTGCTTTATCAATAACGTGGTTATTAGTAAGCACCAAGCCCTGGCTGCTGTCGATAATGACACCTGAGCCCAGGCTATTTTTTTGTTGCTGGCGTGACTGATTAGGCACATTAAAAAATTGGCGAAAATACGGATCCTGCATTAATGGATTTTCACTGACTTGAATATTGGTTGAGGTAGAAATATTCACCACAGCCGGCATACTGTGTTCCAGCATGGGAGCCAGAGAAGGCAACGCTTGCCCTTCAACATAAGGTGGCAATCCCGCTGCTTGTAATGCCAAAGGCATAGACAAGAAAACGGATAAAGTCGACATCAAGACCCGTTGTTTTACTAATTGTGTTTTCATCAGGATTTCTCAAGGATTGTTAAACTGAATAAGAGACAATATATGTTTGAAATCGTTTAATACAAGAGCGACTTAAAAACTTGTCAAGAAGCGAGTCTTATTATTCATCACAAAAATCACAAAAAAATAGCCAACTTGGTGTACTTTAAGCCTTTCATATCATTTCTGAATCATGGTACAAAAAAGCATTGGCTGCGTTTTGAGAGAAATAATTTAATGCGTCTGTTTTTTACGCCATACAACATATAGATTAATTTTTTTATAAAACACAACATATTGTGTCACATGACTACTAGTCAGTTAATTAAGTTAATTTTTTTATTAAGCACATAGCAATAGCGTAAAGTTTTATGTAAAGTTTATCTATCTTAACTAAAATTTAAGACTTAAATCTTACTACTGGAAAATACGACAATGTACGTTTCTCTTGGTCATTTGAAAAGAGCACCTTTGGTGTACACCGTTGCAATGGTTGAATATGCACCCGTCCCAAAAATGGATGACTATATTAATGACATTATGGAGTCTTTAAGGACTGATTACCCTGACATTGGAGAATACTTTACCCAATCATGGGATGTTAATTTTAAAGAGACTGGGACGATTGAAACAATCGAAAAAAGGGATAAAAACTGGAAGCTTAACAACGTGGACTGTTCTTGGGGTATTTCAATCAACGAAAATCGTGTGATTTTGCAAACTACAAATTACACTCATTTCGATGAATTTTCAAAAAAGCTAACAAAAATATTAGAGGTAATTTGTCCGATTGCACGTATCGAATACACCAAAAAAATTGGAATCCGATATGTTGACAATATTTTTGCCAACGAACAATTACCTTTAGATAGACAAATTAAGGATAATTTTTTAAGTCCTGATATATCAGATAAATTTAATCCTGCACACTCAAGAATGGAGCATGCTTATTACTCCGAAGAGGGGTGGTTGTATCTTCGTTGTTTTAGCTTGAAAAATCATCCAGGTGTACCGCCAGATTTAGCTCCTTTGGTTCAACAATTAGTTGATAGCTCGGCGTTGATGCGACCTATAATAGAAAATTTTCTGCTACTTGACACCGATCATATCTACATACCGACTTCTTTAATTGAATTAAATATTAACGCTGTGATTGCAAAGTTGGATTTATTACACCAAGGCGCATCAATGGCATTTCGTCAGGTTGTGTCCAAAGAAGCTTTAACGTTTTGGGAGAGTATAAATGTTAGCTGAAGCACCCTACATAAATCATGCAAACCACCTGCAAACCTCATCATTGGTATTTATAGGTACAGCCGGTTCCAGTTCTCCAATAAATTTTGAATCTACAGGTAGCATTAAACTTTTTGTTGTTAAAAACAGTAGCCAAGAAATTGAAAGGGATTTATTTTCCAGTGAGATCAACAGTTTTATTAAAGACTTTAATCTTGGAAAAGATCAATTATCAAAAATACTCAATATTTCGAGACCTACTCTGAATACGTGGCTTAATAATGAGAATTCACGACTAACAGAAACGAATCATAATAGAGTGCGTTTTATAAAACAGGCATTAAGTGAAGTAGAACAAGCAGGATATGCTGCTTCATTAGGGCCGATGCTAAGAAAACGTCTGGATGAAGACTGTTGCAGACTTTACGATGCTTTAGTTTCAGAAAAACTGGACATGGATGAAATTAAGACTGCTATTAAACAAGCTAGGTACAGATTTATAGGCCAGAAAAATTCCCTATTGCTAGATAAACTATTATCAAATTCTGAACCATTAGCTTAATGGGCCGCGATGTGTCAAAGATAGATCGCGATATTTTAAAAAGCAATGGCTGGAAAATGGGGGCTTGTTTTACACGATCGAGTTGTCCCGAATTAGTTTCATCCATGGCTGAATTCCATAGGCAAGATGAGTCATTTGTTTATATAGCCATTACGCATGATTGCGCCATTATTAATGATTCATTAGTTGCCGAGCCCTTCTTGGAATTTATAGTGGCATGCCCGATTGGTAAATTAGACGGGAACTTTACTCATACGAAGAATCCCAGAAAATTACACTTAGAGCTTAATATTCAAAACTCACCAACTCCTTTTGAACTTAACATTATTGATAGAGCATTTCTCAATAGAGAATTGTTGTTACAAAATAAGCCAATACAGAATGTTTGCCTTAATGATTCGCAAAAAGCTACTTTGGTGCGATGGTTAGCAAACCGTTATATGGGGCAAGCATTGCCCGATGAGTTCGAAAAGAGAATTGATCCAGTACGAGACAAATTAAATAAGCTCCTGAGTAAACCGGAAGCTAATGGCATGTTGGCAATTTATATTGAATTGGATCCTAGAAACGAATTAGAAAACGATAAAAACTACGCTCTAACAGTCGCTCTGATTTACGAGGAACCTGCTTTATCAATTTTAATTGATAAAGCCTCTCTTGATAACTATGTCAAGGAAATGAAGGCAGTTTTTCAAAAGACATCCGGAATAAATGTTTCTGAAGTAATACCACTTTCGGAAAAAGATTTTACGTTATATCAACAAAGAAGAATGATTCGCTGGCGTTCTGATCATTGTAGCTTTAAGCAAAATATGGATGATGTGGAAATGATAGAGGATCCATGAGGCACCTATGACTTTGTTTTTACAGCTTTAAAAGAAAGGCGGAATGTTCTGGGTTACGACGCAAATAGCCTTTACGAAACGCAGTGGAGCCCAGATAATTTGTACATGAAACACCCCTGCTGATCTTAAATCTAGCTCAACCCAGCATCACCCCACGAATCACGCGTTTTTGGGAGATGGCTCAAATCATCAATCACCTGCACCCAATGTGGGGCGGCGTTTGACCATTGCCACAGGACAAGATTGCGGTTATTTTCGGAGCAACCGGGCGCGAAGCTGCGCACCAGTAGTCCGGCAACACCGTTAGCCTGTAATTTATCAGCCAGCAACCAGGTCGGCGGTTCCCGATTTTGATCGGCCATATCTTCCCAGGCACAACCCAATTCAGCAGGCGAGTAATCTAAGATACGCTGCACTTTAGTATCGTTTAGATCGGCAATACCAGCACAGTCCACTTGGTAAGCGACCAGGGTCATCGGTTGAGGCTTGAACGGAAAACCCTGTTGCGCTTCCATCCACGCAGTGGTTGGGTCTAATGCGGTATACAGCGTATTAATTCCAGGCCGATTGAAACGTCCACCGTATTTTTTGGCACCTGCGCCGGAAAGTGGCGTGTAGGCCCACATAGGATGATGCGCCCGATAGACAATGCCGGTATAGCGGCAGACCGGTATTTTCAAGCGTAGCCGCCATCGGCAATGCGTGAGAGATAGGCTTTGACTGCATCGGCACGGCCTTCTTTTACCAAATCTTCGGCCGTTTTATCGCCGAATGAAGGCAGTGGCTGGGAGCGAAACCACGCAAAAGCGCGTCCGGCACCGCCCGACCATTCCGCTACACGGTTTATAATTTCCACCGTATCCCTTAATCTGGCTTGTGTCGCTCTACTCTTAAGCCTCGCGCTTTTAGAAACGGAGTCTATCGATAAACCGGTGACCTCTGCGAGATCAGTCTGGGTGATATGTAAAACTTTGGCCAGTACACTTGCAGTTACAAAGCCGTCAGTTGTGATGACTTGCTGTAAAAAATCGACGTTTGACATGTTATGCCTATTAATTTGTCCGTTGTTACGGCTCTATTATAGGGCGGTTATTGAAAATATCCAACAAAAAAGGGCGTGGTTTGCACCTCGCCCTTAACCATTCAATCGAAATAATTGGCTGGCTACACTTTTGGCATTTGTCTCAGTTTTTCAACAACCTTGTCGCCAAATTCAACCGTGTTAATCATTTTGACGCCACTGCCGGGTTTAGAAAGATCGGCAGTTGAGTAGCCATCGGCAAAGACGCCCTGCATCGCAGCCCAGACATTCTTAGCTTCTTCGGCCATATCAAAACTGTTTTCCAGCATCATGGCGACTGAACCGATCATGGAGTATGGGTTGGCAATATTTTTTCCGGCTATATCGGGTGCAGAACCATGCGAAGGTTCGTAATAGGCTTTGTCATCACCCAGACAAGCAGAAGGCATCAGCCCCAGAGAACCCAGAATACCGCCGCCCTGATCGCTAAGAATGTCACCAAACATATTTTCCATGACCATGACATCAAATTGGGTCGGCTTGAGGCAAAGGTTGGTAGCGGCTGAATCAACCAATTGATGGATAACTTCTACGTCTGGATAGCTTACAGCGACTTCGTCCAGTATCTCATTCCAGAGTACACTGGATTTTAGAACATTACTTTTGTGGATGTTGTGCAATACTTTCTTACGTTTCGTGGCTAATTTAAACGCTTGATGCAATATGCGGCTGATCTGCAACTCATCATATTCCAGCGTTTCTTTGACATAGCGCAAGCCCTGCTCGTTGACACCCATTTCTTTATGACCAAAATAGAGCCCGCCCACCAATTCGCGCACCATAATAATATCAATCCCTTCTCCTATGATTTCAGGTTTTAGGGGTGAAAAATGACCTAATGCTTTGGGCAAAAAAACCGGCCGGAAGTTGGCGTAGGTATTGTACCGGCGACGTAGCGGCAACAAAGCACCGCGTTCGGGCTGTTTATCAATGGGGATTTTTTTGGATTCTTCATGGCTCAAGCCTATCGTGCCTTTAAGAATAGCATCTGCCTGATCACAAATATCAACGGTTGCCTGTGGGAACGCATCACCGAATTCAAAATAGGCACAGGCACCGAAAGCGGCAGGCATTAGCTCAAAAGTAACAGCATTGCGTTCTTCAATAAGTTTAATTACTTTGATGGCTTCCTGCATTATTTCCGGGCCAATACCGTCACCGGCTAACACTGCGATTTTATAGTTTTTCATGGATACCTTTTGATGTCTGTTTGTGGTTCGTTAAGTAACGCTTTGTAAAGTAAGTGGAGCTGTGCAAAACCAACTATTTTACTTTACTTTTTTATTTAGAGCCGCAGGAAAAAAGGAGTTGCAGGCAATAACCGTTACAATCTTAATCTTGTTAGGTAAACTAACTACCGTGCCAGTAGATGCGTTTCCTAACGTCAGCGTATCCTACAATCTTTGCTTTATCAGGTATTATATTTATTGTGGGCAGTTTAACATTACCTTTTCGTTCTTTAATTCTATGGGAAATACTATGCGTATCTATTCAGGTTCTTTAAAACAGCCACTGCTTTATTCGGCCTTTCTCTTCGGTATTTCGATTACCATCAATGGCTGTTCATTTTCAGATAGCTCAAAAAGCTTTTCAGATGCCACAAGCTCCATTATTAGCAGTCCTTCTTCACTGCCATGGAAAAGCAAAAAATATCAGGATGAAGTCGCTGACTATACAATGGCCTATGTTAAATCATCCCAGCCCGGTGCGGATTACAATAACTTTCTCAAGGGTTTAAGTGATATTGCTGCAAAAGAAGGCGTTACCAATTGGGATCAAGATTCATTGACTTACGTGGGTATCGGCAAAGGACTGAAGAAAGCGGAGGTAGAAGGCATCGCCTTTGAAACCTATAAAAAGAATTTTGCAAAAAGCGATTCCACAAAAATGGACGAGATTCAGGACGGTTATGACGCCGAAAAATAGCATCCTATTCTGTTGTTAGCCCGGCTATTTATTTAAGTGCCTGCAAATCATGCGATTTAGTTTGAAGTCTGCGTTCATTGCTATAGTGTTATGCCTTTATGCAATACCGGCTTCGGCCGCATCGTTTGAATATCTTTATGTGGAAGCGAGTGAAGGCAACTCAAGCGGTGGGCATAGCGCGATACAATTCGGCGACGAAATTTATCATTTTCAGCATCATGATTCCGGCTTAATTCGTCTGCTCAGACAAGATAAACAGGAATTTCATTTTCTGTACCGCTTTTTACAGAACCGTCGTATTCACCTGAGTCATATTAAAGTGTCCGAAGAAACCTTTAATATGCTCAGGGCTTATTTTAAGTTGCAGTTTCTGGCACAAGATCAACAATTCAAACAATTGGATGATTTACATAAAGACCGTGTTATTTTGCAGCGTTTGTTAAATAGCGCAGACAACGATGATGCAGCTTTAGATACTGATTTCTCTTCTGTTTTGCAACTAAAAGGAGTTGGACTTTTTTATGCCAAGCAGGAATTGGACAAGCACATAAAAAACGTAAACCGTAAGCCATATCAAACATCACATCCCATTGAAATGTTACGGAAGAAAATCGAGCAGCAGTACGGCGCAGATTTTCTGTTACGTCAACGTGAACAAATCACCACCCGTATTAAGGCGTTGAAGCCCAGCCATTGGCCTGACATTAAACGGCTTTTATCAAAGGCTAACTTCCCTCCAGCCATTAATTCATTTGCGGATAGTTATGGCGATTATTTAACAGGCTTAGCCGCTATAAAAGTGCTTGAGGAAGCGCATCCGTTACAATCTGATGCTTTCTTTATAACTCATGAACCAGTAACGCCAGCAGAAAAGGAAGCATTGGTAAAATTGCGGGATCACCTGACGTTAAGCCTTGTAAAATCGGTTGATTCCGGGCGGCCTGACTGGGGCTATGCTGTTTTAGTTAATATGGCCCGGTTCATTGCAATTGAGCAATCATTACAGCTAGGGTTGTGGGTATTTATTGATGACTTCGCCATAGACAGCGAATGGGTTAGTGCTGATCAATTTGCCCACTACACCGGGCAAATGCAAGCTCAAATTAACGATGCGCGGGGTAATCTGCTACAGACCCGAAAAACACTGTTAAACTCTGAAGGGCTTACAGAAGCCAACTATAGTGCGCTTGAAATGTCTGCCAACCGATATTTCGAATTGCGTAAAGGCCAACAGCAAAAGGCCATTCGGTACATCGGTGAAACAGCGCTACCGACTAAAAGCATTAGCCTACCTGATTGGCTGATCCCCGAATTACCGCCGCAACAAATTAAAGCCGCCTTAAACGAGCTGGATAGCTATGAAAGCAAACTGCGTCAAGAATTGGCACAACATTATCAATATGGCTTGATTACCCGAAATTGCGTCACCGAATTGTTTAGAACAATTGATCAGGCTTTGCTACAACAAATCCAAACAGGCACGCAAAGCGAACAGCTAATAAAAGAATCCACGAAACGTCTGGGTGGCAACCTGTCGGCAACGTATAATTTTATTCCGTTTGCGTCGTTTCAGTCTGTACAAGACCATTACAATGTAACAACAAGTCAGTTATTCAACTCCCACCGTGACCAGCAACTAGAAAAACTTTATGTGGAGAGCAACACCTTGATAAACGTATTGCGCGAATCTAACACCTTGACCAGCACTTTGTACGCTTATAATCCCGACGACGCTTTTTTTGTTTTCTTTACCGATGACAATCTGATGTTTAGACCCATTTTTGGACTATTTAATACTGCAGCAGGAATCGGCCAAAGCTTATTTGGCTTATTAAGCTGGCCTTTTGACGCCGGAAGAAATCTTAAATCAGGTGCAACCGGAGTTTTAATGAGCCTGCCTGAAATAGTGTTCTTCAATATACGCAAAGGCAGTTACAAATATTTGTCTTACCATCAATTTATGAATGATAAAAAATCGAGGCATTGATTTTTCATTTTATGCGGTTGACTTTATTAAGTTTTAAAAATTGGAATGTTTATGATCAAAGATATGAAGCTATCAACTCTAAAAAACAGCTTATTGCTGGTATCCCTGTCTATTTTTTTATCGGGCTGTGCCAGTTTTGGAAGGGGTGTTGCGGAAGTTGTCCTGGAAAAATCCAACACCGAAGATACGCGGGTTTGTCAGATATGGGGCAAGCCTTTTGAAGGCATTGCTACAGGATTAGCAAAACCACACAGTAAAACCAAAGTATTGATGGTTCACGGTGTAGGCGATCGTTTACCCGGATATTCAACAGAATTTCTAGGAAAGTTAGCCAATGAACTGAAGCTAACTGCAAAATCAAGCACTCATAAAGACATACAACTGCTGTCCCTTAGCGATCCCGAAAAAAAACTGGGTAATTTGCGGGTTACTCGGATGCGCAATGAAAACAGCAGTAAGGAGTTCTGGTTTTATGAGCTGACTTGGTCAGAAATTACCCGTGACCAAAAAGCCTTGTTAGCATTTGATAACTCAGGAGAATATTCTTTTCGACGGGCAGAAGTTAATGATGTTTTAAAAAAATTCAGTAATGATACCGGCCCGGATCCGATTATTTATCTAGGTGCAAGTAGAGATCTTATATTAAGGGCGTTTGCGCAGGCATTTTGCTGGATGGGCAAAGATAATTGGAATGAAATCCCCAAGGATGGGCGACATGGTTGTGATTTCACAAATGGCCTTGGTGAAAGTTTTAATCGGGACGAGTTCGTTTTTATCTCTCATAGCTTGGGAAGCCGGATAACTATTGACGGCTTAACACGCATTGTCTCGTTGTTGGAGCGCCCAGGGGAAAAATCGACTTTGCGGACTATAGATCGGATGAAGAGGGAAGCACTGCAAAAAAAGCATGTGCAAATTTTTATGTTATCGAATCAATTACCAATGTTGCAATTGGGTCGGGAACTCCCTGAGGTTACCGCGCAGAAAGCAGCTTATTGTGAGCCCAGTGGTAAAAATTACGCATCCCGCATGTTCAAAGAAATATCGCTTGTCGCCTTCAGTGATCCCAATGATCTGCTCAGTTACGCTATCCAGGATGAGTTTAGCGACAAATATCTTGATTCGAGGCTGTGCATAAACGTAACCAATATCAATATCAATATAGCGAAGGTAGTTGATGTCTTTGGCTTCGGTAAATTTGCAAATCCTATGGAAGCGCATGTGGGTTATCCTAGAGACGACAGGGTTGTGGCTTTGATTGCAAAAGGGATTGGCAATGCTCAAACTGCGCCTCTTGTAAAAGACAAGTGCCAATGGACGGAATTAACCGAATAGGTATATTGAGTTTAACCTTGTGGTTAGTGGTTGCCGGATATTACCGGATATTACCGGATTAGATGAATAATAGCGGGTAAACCTCAAAGCCATTGCACTTATGAGCTGAATGTAAGGGTTATTTTAAAGTATGTGGCCGCTT
>JAYTJI010000368.1:0-2601 GCA_043731245.1 Methylococcaceae bacterium
TTTCAGCGCCAACCAACACAATACCCTGAAACCTGGGACTTTAATCAGTTGTTTTGCCGAAGTACGCCATGGTTTTGCCGGGTTGGAAATGGTTCATCCCGATTATCAGGTTATTTCAAATCCGCAAGCCCATGTTACTGAAACCCGTTTAACACCTGTTTATCCGCTAACGGAAGGTCTCAGCCAAACTACCTTAAGAAAAGCAGTAAAACATGCGTTAAGTCTCTGCGCCAGTGAACCCCAGCTATTGCTAGACTGGATTCCTGAATCGATTTTAAAAAAATACCATTACCCTTCTTTAGCGGAGGCGATACAAATCCTGCATGCTCCCGATGAATCTATCTCGATTGAAGCATTACAAAGCGGCAATGTTCCTGCACTAAAGCGGTTGGCATTTGAAGAGCTGTTGGCGCACCATTTGAGCTTGCGAACAGCCAGGAATAAAACCAAGGCATGGCAAGCGCCGGTGTTCGCTGGCACTAGTGATAAAATAATCGCAGAACAATTTCTAAGCGCCTTGCCGTTCAAGCTGACTGGCGCACAACAGCGCGTCATCGCCGAGATTGAAGCGGATTTCCGCTTGCAACATCCTATGATGCGGCTGGTTCAGGGGGATGTAGGTTCAGGCAAAACCATTGTTTCTGCCTACGCGGCGTTACTGGCATTGACAGCGGGTTATCAGGTAGCCGTCATGGCACCCACAGAATTATTGGCAGAACAGCACCTGCGAAATTTCAGCGCGTGGTTTGAAGGCTTCCAAACTAAAGTCGTATTTTTGACGGGTCAACTTAAAGGTAATGCCCGCAAAGAAACCTTACAATCGTTAGAGGATGGTTCGGCGGGCATTGTTATTGGCACTCATGCGTTATTTCAAGAGAGCGTAAACTTTCATCGACTGGGCTTGATTATTATTGATGAACAACACCGTTTCGGAGTACACCAGCGAATGGCGCTGAGAGAAAAGGGCCAGCAAGGGAATAGTAGACCTCATCAATTAGTGATGACCGCTACCCCGATTCCTCGTACACTGGCAATGTTGCAATATTCCGATCTGGATATATCGATTATTGATGAACTGCCACCCAGCCGGAAGCCCATTGTAACCAGTGTGATTCCTGCCGAACGCCGTACTGAAGTTATCGACAGAATTAACAGTTGGGCAGGCAAAAAACGCCAGGTTTATTGGGTGTGTACGCTGATTGAAGAGTCGGAAGTGTTAGAGTGTGAAGCCGCTGAAAAAACCGCAGAACTTTTAACCCAGGCCTTACCCGATGTGCGTATCGCCTTAATCCACGGGCGCATGAAAAGTAAAGATAAAGATGCTGTCATGCAGGCATTCAAAAATCATCAGATTGATTTGCTGGTTGCTACAACGGTCATTGAAGTCGGTGTCGACGTACCTAATGCAGGTTTAATGATTATCGAAAATCCGGAACGCCTGGGGCTTTCTCAACTGCATCAATTGCGCGGACGGGTCGGGCGAGGGGAGGGCGACAGCTACTGTTTGCTAATGTATCAATCACCCTTGTCGGATACCGCCCGTCAGCGCCTGGGTATTTTAAGAGACAGTAATGACGGTTTTGTCATTGCTGAAAAAGACCTGGAATTACGCGGTCCCGGCGAGGTGATGGGCACACGGCAAACCGGAGCTGTAAATTTTAAAATTGCCGATTTAGCCAGAGATGCCGATTTGCTCGATATTATCCAGCAAACAGGCGAGCAACTATGCACCGAATCGCCCCACGCCATACAACCCCTGTGTGACCGGTGGCTGGGAATATCTACAGACTATGCAGAGGTTTAGTTCAGTTTGACCACTAAAAGCTTGTTATTTAACCGTGAACCGTTATGGCTGGAAAACCGTCAAGGTTTGCGTCATAAACTTCCTGAAAACGTTCAGTCCTGGGCTTATGAATCAGGCTCGCTAACTCAGCGGTTACGTAATTTTTACGGTGATACTGTTGCGGTTAAAGTCTTATTTCAGTGCTGGCGCACGCCTTTTTTAAGTGAGCGCCGTTTACTTAAACTACCCGAACACCAATACAGCTTAACCCGCGAGGTATTGCTCCATGCCAACGGCAAACCGTTGATTTTAGCAAGAACCATTATTCCAGCAGGCACTATCAAAGCTGCAAAAAACAACTTATCTCACTTGGGCAATCGACCTCTGGGGGAGATCATTTTTTCTTATCCTAAACTGGAGCGCATCGCTATGGATATTACCTTAATTGCCCCATCCACATGGACACAGTCGGCACTTGCCGAGGCCGATATAAATCAACCAATATGGGGCAGAAGAACGGTTTATGCTATTGCGCATAAACAAATGCTGGTGAGCGAGTTTTTTTTGCCGGAAGTGTTAGGGTAGTTTTTAGACAGCAATTATGGCTCAGTTACTCAGGCACACCTGATACTGTTATTAATGGCGGGCGGCAAGTGGGTTGGCGTCAGCTAGACCAAACCTATGATGCTGGGTTACTCACCAATAAATCGATTAAAAAAATACCTGATTAGCAAGATGTTTCAGCCGACAACAAACAACGTCATTCCGGCATGGATGCCGGAATCCAGTCACAGGGATGTGAAGCTATGTCTGGCACC
>JAYTJI010000369.1:0-3689 GCA_043731245.1 Methylococcaceae bacterium
GTTGATAACGTACCGAGCAAAACGGACGCATGTTGCCCATGCGCAGTTAGCTTGTCGAGTTTATCCTTAAAGACCTCGAATTGTTGGGTTTTATAGAAACATTGCAAAGCCCGGTCTTGTGCATCGGCAAAATTCGATTCTTCAAAATAAGGGATAGCATCCTGCAAACGACCCGCCAGGCAGAAAAATTCGCCCAAATTGTATTTGGCGCGATCATGAGCGGGTTGTTCGGTCAGTGCCTGTTTATAGCAACGGATAGCTTCATCCATTTCGCCGCGATCACGCAACGTCTCGCCCAGATCATTCCAGGCATCAGCAAACTGCGGATCAAGTTTGACCGCCTCTCGAAATGCCCGGATAGCCTCTTCATGCTTGCCCTGCCCGTACAAAGTGGTGCCGAGATTAAAGTGTCCGCGTGCGTCAGGACGCAGAGCCAATACCTTGCGATAACATTGCCCGGCTTGCTCTAACTGTCCGCGTTGCTGCATGATGGTGCCAAGATTACCTAAGGCCTCAAAAAAGCCGGGTTCGATGTCAATCGCTTTTTGGTAATGGTGAGCGGCTTCCTGCAACAAACCCTGCGCTTGCAGCAAGGCTCCAAGATTAAAATGCGCCACGGTAAAGTTTGGTTTAAGTTGCAACGCCTTACGGTAACTGGCGATGGCATCATCCGCTTCGTTAATTTGAGAGAGAATCACCCCAAGATTAAAATGAAGCTCTGCAATGCGGGGATCGATTGAGAGCATCTTGCGGAAACTGGCAACCGCTACACGGTATTTACCTTGCGCCTGCTGGCATAAGCCAAGAATATTGTATAGAGCCAGTTCATTGGGATACATTGCAAGCAGGGTTTGCGCTCTAGTTTCAGCTTGTGCCACAAGGCCGCTCTGAAACAGTTGTTGCAGCGCTTGAATTTCGGATGGATGTGGTTGCTTCGCTTGCTTAGACTGCATTTTCATGAAAAACCACCTGATACGGGAATAATGGTTGGAATTTTAACACAAGCCCATTTTGCCGTCAGTATCCTGAATTTTATAATGCTTAGGACTTTTCGGTAGATAATAGCGTTTATTAAATAGCTATACAGCTTGCCATCCTGGCATCCAAAAGCAATGGATGGCAATCCCACTCAACAGATTAATACTTACATGAACTGGTTCGTCTATATCATCCTCTGTACCGATAACACCTTCTATACCGGTATTGCTATCGATGTTTCCAGGCGATTCAACCAACATGCAGCCGGGCAGGGCGCAAAATATTTTCGCGGTCGCCAACCCAAAGAGTTGGTTTACATAGAGCCCGGTCATAACCGCAGTTCCGCGACAAAACGCGAGATCAGCCTGAAAAAAATGAGGAGGGAAGATAAAATACGGATCATTACATCAGATATGAATAAAATAACAGAGCTTTTGGCTAAGCTATAACCCTAGCGTATTCGTGTCAGTTCATTCGAAAGATGCCTTACATCCTTATTTCATTTAACACTTACCAGCTTCTTTGAGTAAGGCATTGCATGATGGATTGCCAGAATTTTCCTTTTGAGTTTCGCTTTTGCCAATTTCATTACAAATAGCATCAGTCACCACACTCCCATATCAAAAGATAAATAACATTAAGTTATTTATATTCATGGTGTATCTTATAATTTTTTGAGCAAGCATTGAGTTTTGTACATGCCTATGCTCGGTAACGCGGGGAATATTATCATGCCAGAAAGCCAACAATCCCACTTGCACCTGAAAAAAAGCAACGTCTATTAGTCATCTTTGAACGATTGCTACCATTGCTTGACAGTCTTGCTGACACACTGAGGCTGGTTTTAATTATGGGCTTGCTGGTGACGGTTTGGTTAGTTGTCTGGTTTTTCTATTTGAAGCATTTTTCTGTAGCTGTCACGGCGATTGCAGGTATTGCGGCGCTGTTGCCGACATTGATTCTGGCGAGATTCTGGTGGGCATTGGAAGAGCTAAAAAGTCTTCCTGACATTGCGGGCCAGATGGTGGACGATGCAAAAAACGAACTCCAGGAATCGGTTCAAAATATCCGTGCCGGAAAAACGCCCAAGTTAGGTTTTTTTAGTGCGGGCAAAAGCCTTTGGTCGGTTGGGGCTATGGCATCCGAGGCTCGTGAAATGGTGGGATCCTACATAAGCATCGCGATACTGGCAAATCCATTTATGCTGGTTTTGGGGGTATTGTCGCTATTTAGTGTGTTATTACTGTTTTTAGCAGGTATTGTGCTGGTATTTTTTGCTTTTTGATAACGCGTGTTTGTACAGCATAAGCTGGATAACCTAAGACTATCTACATGATATTGCGAAGTTTTTGAAACTCTTAAACAAATAGTGTTATAACTAACTTACTCAAGTGTCGTTGAGAAAATTTTGAGATTTTGGCGTAGTTGGAACCTTTTTTCTCAACAGTGAGTATCAAGTTCAATTTGTTAAATTCAGGAGTTAATAATGACTATTGCAAAAGTAAGTGAAATCACCTCCAGTTCAGTCAAAAGTTTTGATGATGCCATCGAAAAAGGCATCAAACGGGCCAGTAAAACAATAAGAGGCATACAGGGCGCTTGGATTCAAGATCAAAAACTCGTCATTAATGACGGTAAGATTACCGAATACCGGGTAAGTATGAAAATCAGCTTTATTCTCGACTAGCCGTTAGACAGCATGAAATAAAGCGGAATGTGCGGATTGTTAATCCAACGTCCCCGCATTCCGCTTCACCCCAAGTTACTGACTAACCTTCATCACAATAAGCAATTTTAGAGACCGCTACTCCTTCAGACTCATTTATCATTGGAAGAGGCGGATGGGTTTCGGCTTCCGCTTCTTCCCATCCGAGGTTTATTAGAACCCGATAGTTGGTTGTCAAAGTTGTTTACTACACAATGCCCGCCCGACATAACAAAATCAGGGTATTCCAGTATTTTTATTGCCTGGGCAGGATTGCCTCTCACGGCAATCATATCGGCCGGTGCGCCCGGCTGTAAAGTACCCAGTAGCGGTAAATTCAAGTGTCGACCGGCTTTTGCTGTAGCGCTGCGCAAGACTTCAATCAGCGGCATTTTGGCTGAGTGCATCATATAAATAAGCTCCTGGGCATCAATACCCCAAGGGATGTCAGGGTGTGCAATTTCAGCGCCGTATAAAAACTCACCGCCCAGTGCTGCCCATTTATTGGCATTATGCGTAACACCTGAGCATTTCGACAAAGCATCTAGCGTTGTAACTATTTTTACGTTTTGTGCGGCCGCTTTTTTTAGCAATGCGTCAGGGATAACGTCACAAGGAACATGCGCCCATTCATCAATACCTGCGTTAATGGCAATCTGGGCGCCTTTTGCCTCGCCTATATGCGCAGTGACTTTACGGCCCTGTTTATGGGCTTGGGCAACAATTGCTTTGACAATGTTTTCCGGTAATAACGGCCATGCCTGTTTTAAGCGGGAAGCTTTGTGCCGATGACCTTCCTGCCTCGTATCCGGTTGATTTTCATGACCATGATGATGATCCGAAACCCAAGGCGCACCCTTTTCTCCTCCGGGCTCCAGCGCAACTTTAATAATTACCGCTCCCCCGTCTATAAGATTACGGACAGCTTCCCGCGCTTGCTCTTCAGTCGCAACCGCCATGGCGATATTGCCAGCCCCCATGACGGGAATGGGATAGCCGTCAGGCG
>JAYTJI010000370.1:0-7036 GCA_043731245.1 Methylococcaceae bacterium
ATGACCGAATTCATGGAACAAGGTAATGACTTCATCATGCGTCAGCAATGCGGGGTCATTTCCGGTTGGCGGTGTAAAGTTACAGGTCAGATACGCGACCGGGATTTGTAGGATGCCATCGGTTTTTTTTCGGCCTACGCAGTCATCCATCCAGGCTCCGCCTCGTTTTTTGGAGCGGGCATAAAGATCAATATAAAACTGGCCGCGTAATTGGCCTGTATCGTCAAGTATCTGGAAAAAACGCACATCGGGATGCCAGCTGTCAAAATCGGTAATCTCGGATATTTGTAATCCGTATAGTTTTTCTACTATGGCAAACAGTCCAGGCAAGACCCGAGTTATCGGAAAGTACGCTTTAACTTCTTCCTGTGATAACTGGTAATAATGCTGGCGCATTTTTTCTGAATAATAGCCTAAGTCCCAGGATTGCAAGTCATTAATGCCGTAGTGTTGCTGGGCAAATTCGCGTAGCTCCGCTAAATCTTTACGGGCATGTCGCCATGATTTATCTGCCAAATCTTCCAGGAATTGCATGACATCATCCGGTTTGTTGGCCATTTTGGTAGCCAGAGACAGTTCGGCGTAATTGCTGAAACCTAACAACTGGGCTTTTTCATGGCGGTATGCCAGGATTTGCTCCATGATCAGGCTGTTGTCCCACTGTCCAGCTTGCGGGCCCTGGTCTGAGGCGCGGGTCGAGTAAGCTTCATAGTGTTCGCGGCGTAATTCCCTGTCATCGGCGTAAGTCATCACGGCTTGATAGGAGGGGCTGTGTAAGGTTATCATCCAACCCTCTTCATTTTGGGCTGCCGCTGTTTGTTTGGCTTGCGTCATCGCGGACTCCGGCAATCCTACCAAGTTTTGTTCATTTTTGATTAGCTTGCTCCAGGCATTAGTAGCATCTAACAGATTTTCCTCATAGGTACTGGCAAGACGTGATAATTCTTGGCTGATTTCCCGGTAACGTTGTTTTTTTTCACTGTCCAGATCAACGCCGGATAGTTTGAAATCTCTTAACGCATTCTGGATGATTTTCTGTTGGGCGAGATCCAGCGTTGAGAATTCATCACTTTTTGCAATAATTTTATAGGCATTAAACAAGGGCTCGTTTTGCCCCATTTCAGTGGAATACGCGCTGAGCTTAGGTAGGCAGGCGTTATAAGCCTCGCGTAGTTCATCACTGTTGACTACTGAATTCATGTGACTGACTGGAGACCAGGCTTTATTGAGCCGGTCTTCAGCATTTTCCAGCGGTTCAATCAGGTTTTTCCAGGTATATTGTGAGTTTTCTTGAAGATGCTGATCCACGACTGCTCGCGCTCCGTCCAATAATTGCGTGATAGCGGGTTCAATGTGTTCAGGCTTTATCTGGGAAAACAATGGGAGGGGGGCGTTGCTTAATAAAGGGTTAGTCATAGTTTTATCATGATTCATGGCTACGGTTGTCTATTTTATAACACAACCTAATGGTTTTGTGGGCGATGTCAAATCAATGCGTCCCGGAGGGATTAGGCGTTATTTTTTTGAAGGTCAAAAAATAACGCTGTTTTTGAGAGATAATCGTGCCAACCGCGCCGGTTTTTATCAATAAGAATCCACAAGAAGCCCAGTCCGAAGAAGCCCCAAGAGGGGATGGCCGTTGCAAAACGAATTAAAGCTTGAGTCCAACTGATGGGTTTTTGATCAAGGGTTAAAACTTTTATTTTCCATGCACGTAAGCCCAGTGTTTGCCCGCCGTGTGTCCAGAACCAGCCGTAAAAAAAGAAGCTGATGACGACTAAGTAAATGCGGTAAATTAAGGGTTGTTGAAGGCTAATTGCTTCACCGGCAGTAAACGGAAGTAATAACGCTGTTGCGAGGAATAAAAGTGCAATCAGCAGCAGGAGATCGTAAAGTTGTGCCGCCAAACGGCGCAAAAAACCAGGTGCAGACGTTAAGTCATGACCTGGTTTTGGCAATGGATTTTTTTTAGAGGACAATTAGACTTTAAATAAAGCTAATTTTTGGCCAAAATACATGCACATCGCCATCAGTGAACCCAACATTATCAGGGAAAAGAAAAAAGGCGGTCTATGGAACAGAAGAATGCCGAAATCTGTTACAAAAAGGCTGGTTAATAGTGGATGGTCAATGAAGCCATTAAGAATCTTTTTGAACATAACAATCCCGTCCGGTACGTAGTGTTTGGTGCGAATGTTTAAAAAATGGTTGCCTGATCGTTTATCTGCTTAAGCGCACAATGGAGTGCTTTTTGCAAAAATCAGTTGGATGATTCTACTATATTCAAAAGGGCGATGTAAAAAAAAGAAGATTGATTGTGGGATAGAATGTATCAAATGATATGATTGCCATTACTATAAAAAAACAAACAAGGTTAAAGACCATTTTAAAATTCTTTAAAAAATTGATGAAGTCAGCGAGAAATGAAGCTGAGCCAGCTGCGACGCAAGGCAGAATTTATTCGCGCCCGGAACATAACATTTCCCGTTCCCAGATTAGTGAAAATGCGCTGAAGGTTTTGTACAAGCTGAAGATGGAAGGATTCGATGCCTATCTGGTTGGCGGCTGTGTGCGTGATTTATTGCTGGGACGCGAACCTAAGGATTTTGATGTTGTAACCAATGCAGATCCTGAGCAGATTAAAAAAGTATTTCGCAACTGTCGTTTGATTGGTCGCAGGTTTCGTTTGGCGCATGTGCATTTTGGTAGGGAAGTTATTGAAGTTGCGACTTTTCGAGGCGCAGGGGAAGAACAAAATGACAAGCAGGTGCTCAATAAGGAGGGGCGTTTGTTGCGGGATAATGTCTACGGGACTATTGAGGAAGATGTTTGGCGCCGGGATTTTACGGTTAATGCACTCTATTACAATATAAAAGATTTTTCAGTCGTGGATTATGTCGGCGGTATGGCTGACCATAAGGCCGCGACGCTCAGGCTTATAGGTGACCCTGAAACACGTTTCCGGGAAGATCCCGTGCGCATGCTCCGGGCGGTGCGTTTTGCCGTTAAGCTCGGTTTCAAGTTGCATCCTGATTGTGAAAAAGCCATGCATGTGGCCGCAGAATTGTTGTCCAGCATACCCTCTGCCCGGCTTTATGATGAGACGCTAAAGTTATTTTTATCCGGTTATGCACTGCAAACTTTTGAAATGTTAAGACATTATGGGCTTTTTCAAGTGTTATTTCCGGCTACAGAAAACAGTTTATCAGTGGAGGAAAATGGATTTCCGCGATTGCTCCTGATTAAAGCGTTGGAAAACTCCGATAACAGGATTGCTGAGGGCAAAACGGTTACCGCTTATTTTTTATTTGCAGCTTTTTTGTGGGAACCCGTTTCGATGCTGGCTAAAGAGAAGATGGCACGAGGTATAATTGAGTTTATGGCATATCAGGATGCGGCTAATGAAGTTATCTCCAGTCAGATTAAAAGTACTGCACTACCACGTCATATCACGATGGCTATGCGTGAAGTCTGGAGTTTACAACCCAAGTTTAATGCCCGTTTCGGTTCTAAGCCCAGCCGATTGCTAACGCATCCTCGATTTAGAGCAGGTTATGATTTTCTATTGTTGCGGGCAGAGACTGGCGGAGCTGATCCTGAGGTGGCGCAGTGGTGGGGTAAATATCAGGATGCCAACGAAAATGAACAAAGAAAAATGACCCAACCTCCACGCAAAGCTCAAGGTAGTAAATCAGGACGAAAAAGAAACTATCGGGGCAATGTTAAAGATAGCGCTACAGGGAAAGAGGCGTAGGCTGTAAGCGAATTGGTCGTTTTCTTTGAGCCTTGTACCTCGGATTAACCATGAAATATTTAGATTGTGCCCCGGTTATTGCTTATATAGGTTTAGGCAGCAACCTTGCCGAACCTGTTGCACAAATCAAATCAGCGCGTATTGCAATCGCTTCAATAGCGGGTGTGAAAGAATTGGCGTTTTCCAGCTTGTACCATAGTTTACCGATGGGCCCGCAGGATCAACCTGATTACGTCAATGCGGTTATGGGTGTCGCAACAGACTTATTGCCGATGGATTTATTACATTGTCTGCAAAACATCGAAAATAACCAGGGCCGGGTTAGAAAAGGTGAGCGTTGGGGAGCGAGAACGCTGGATTTGGATATCTTGTTGTACGGCGATCAAGAAATTGACCTGCCTGATTTAACCGTACCCCATAAAGGTTTGGCCGAAAGATCGTTTGTTTTGTACCCCTTGTTTGAAATAGCCCCGCAATTGGTGGTTCCAGGTCATGGCCTTATTGCCGACCTGGTTACAAAGTGTCCATTGGCTGGACTGACACGGCTAGCTTGACATGAGCCAGTATGCTAACGATGCCACAGTAAAACCGTTGACAGTTAATGATCTGGCTGCAATGAAGCGGCGCGGTGAAAAAATCAGTTGTTTAACGGCTTACGATGCCAGTTTTAGCGCGTTAATCGACAAGGTGGGCATTGATATGATGCTGGTTGGTGATTCCCTGGGGATGGTTATTCAGGGCAATAATACAACCCTGCCGGTTACTATACGCGATATGGTTTATCATACACGTTGCGTCAGCAATGCCAGACGAAGGGCATTTATTATTGCTGATTTGCCATTTATGAGCTATTCCACGCCTGTTGCGGCTGCCCAAAATGCAGCTAAATTAATGCAGGTTGGCGGCGCTCAAATGGTGAAACTGGAAGGCTTACGGGTTGAATGTGTCCGTTTTTTAGTCGATCAGGGCATTCCCGTTTGTGGGCATTTAGGTTTATTGCCGCAAATGATTAATCAATTAGGCAGCTATAAAGTCCAGGGCAAAGAACCTGACGATGCGGCAAAAATTATTGCTGATGCCCAGCAACTGCAACTGGCGGGAGCAGGGCTACTGGTATTAGAGTGTGTGCCCGCAGCACTTGCCAAGGAAATAAGCGCTCAACTTACCATTCCTGTTATAGGTATCGGTGCGGGTGTTGATTGCGACGGTCAGGTGCTGGTGCTTTATGACCTGCTTAATATCGGGATTAGCAAACGCCCTCGTTTTTCCAAGAACTTCATGCAGGATGCCGCGACTATTGAAGCCGCCATTTATGCCTATCATCAGGCCGTAAAGCAGTCACAGTTTCCAAGCCCTGAACATAGCTTTTAAGTACAATGCAAATAGCCATTACAGTAATTGAAATGCGTGAAGCTATTAAGCTGTGGCGCTCAAACGGAGAAAGCGTTGCTTTTGTTCCGACTATGGGCAATTTGCATGCCGGACATTTACAATTGGTCAATATGGCCAAAACAAAAGCGGATCACGTTGTCGTCAGTATTTTTGTTAATCCTGCTCAATTTGGCGTAGGGGAAGATTTTGAGGCTTATCCGCGTACCGGGCGCGAAGACCAGGAAAAGTTGGAATCTGTGGGTGCGGATTTATTATTTCTGCCCTCTGTTGCTGATATTTACTCGTCTGAAGCCAAAACAACAATCACTGTAACCGGGTTGTCTGAGGTGTATTGTGGGGCCTCCAGGCCTGGACATTTTAGTGGTGTCGCCACTGTCGTGTGTAAATTATTCAATATCGTGCAACCAAATATTGCTTTATTTGGTCTAAAGGATTTTCAACAATGGGTTGTAATCAAGACAATGGTTCGGGATTTGAATATCCCTGTTGAAATAACAGGTGTAGATACGGTTAGAGAGCCTAGCGGATTGGCCATGAGTTCAAGAAATGGTTATCTGACGGAGGATGAAAAGAATGTGGCGGCTAAGTTGTACGTGTCTTTATGTGCCGCACGCGATGCAATATTAGCGGGTAGTCAGGCTTATACGGACATAGAGCAACAGGCGTTGCAGTTTTTACAACAAGCAGGTTTTCATCCGGATTATTTTTCCGTGTGTCGTAGCAGTGATTTAAAAAAAGCAGCCGGGGAAGATGTTGATTTGGTTTTATTGGCGGCAGCACGCTTAAGCAAAACGCGGTTAATTGATAATATTTATTTTTCCAGGTAAGCAACGCTTGTAGTAAAAGGGTAATGTTCAGAGTGCAAGAAATGCAGTGCTTGCACTCTAAAGCTGATCATAAACCAGGTAATGTAGGATATTTAAAAAGTTGATGCACTGCTGAAAATAATGGACAATGTCCGGTTTTTAAACGTATTTATAGTGTTTTATTATGCAAATTACGATGCTTAAAGCTAAGTTACACCGAGCCACGGTGACTCGTTCTGAATTGGGCTATGAGGGTTCTTGCGCGATTGACGGCACTATTCTTGACCTGTCCGGCATCAGAGAATACGAGCAAATTCAGATTTACAATATCAATAATGGTGCGCGTTTTACCACGTATGCTATTCGTGCAGAAAATGGTTCCGGGGTGTTTTCGGTTAATGGTGCGGCGGCGCGTTTAGCCTGTCCTGGTGACCTGATTATTGTTTGTGCGTACACCATTTTGGATCAACAAGAAGTTGAAAAGCATAAGCCTGCGTTAGTTTATTTTAACGAAAAAAACGAAGTATTACGTTCCGCCTCATCTATTCCTGTTCAGATGGCCTGATTTTAATTGCCCGCACGGATTATAGTGTGGGCAATAGGTAACCCACCCAGGCTAAGCCTATCCCCCCGCAACCGTAGCAGGTTGCCGCACGCTGTTATACCCTCTTCTTTTGGGAGAGAGTGTTGTACATATTGATTTTTTTACAAGAATCGATAGCCAGTGAGTCAGGAGTTGTCGCGCTAATTTTTTAAATTGGATCACATTGCATCAATCCTTTGTTGTCTGTATCCTGCGCCCATGCAAATAAATCTTATTTCAGTAGGAAACCGTATGCCGGGCTGGGTGCAGCAGGGTTACGATGAATATGCCAAACGTTTACCGCGTGAATGCGAGTTGGTGCTTAAGGAAATTGCGCCGGGCAAGCGCAGTAAAAACAGCGATGTTGTCCGTATCGTAAAAGACGAGGGCGAGCGTATGATAGCGGCCATTCCGCAGAGCTCATATATTGTGACCTTGAATATTCCCGGAAAGCTATGGACTACACCGGAATTGGCGCAGGCAATGCAGCGTTGGCTGGAA
>JAYTJI010000371.1:0-10379 GCA_043731245.1 Methylococcaceae bacterium
TGCAATGCCCAGCCATTTCCCAGTCACCAGAAACAGCGCAAATCAGCATCGACATGGATCGCTGTAGCCGTTGCGCCGCCTGTCTTGATGTCTGCCCAAATAATGCCATCATTGTTTCTGATAGTGCTGCCGCATGAAAAACCTCATTGTTGCAGGTATTGGCGGTCAAGGTGTTAATGTTTTGACCAAGGTATTAGCGGAAGTGTGTCGTGCTTCAGGGTTGGACGTTCAATACACTGTCCACAAAGGTGGTGCCCAATCTTTAGGCACTGTGTACGGTGAAATGCGTATTGCAAGCGGTGGCCTGCCAATTTTAGGAGCCAGTATTCCGAAAGGTAAGCTGGATGTTTTAATTGCACTAGACCCGTGGGAAGCGCTACGTCATATATCACTGGCGCATATCAATACACAAATCTGGGTCGAAACGGATATTCAGCCGCTATTCACTGATCGACGCTTACAATCAGAACTTGTAAGCCCACTGGATCAGCTCCATCAACTACCCTTGGTCATAAACTGGCGACATTATCGATACACAGCCATTACGCAGTACGGCAATGCCAAAATGGCAAATTATTGTGCCGGTTTAGATTGCCTGCAAGCGCTGGGAATTAAGGACATCACGATATTTAACCAATTTTTCGGCGTCAATCATTAGGCAGTGTAGTACCCTCAATATCCCTGAAGCTTATGCCACCCCTTCAATTGATAGCCATTTTTCCCACGGAAACTAACAACAAAACATGAAACTGCATTCATTACCTTCAAGCCTGGCGCAACATTGGTCGCCAATTAATGAAAACCAAGTGCAATGCTCGCTATGCCCGCGCCATTGCACACCCAGAAATGGGCAAATGGGTTACTGCGGCGTTCGCGGTACAGTCGAGGGCAAGCTACATACTTTTAACTATGGCTTATCGTTAGCGGCAACCGAAGAAGTCATAGAAACCGAAGCCATCAATCATTACAGTCCAGGCGCACGCATACTCAGCATGGGCAATGTCGGCTGCATGATGTCTTGCTCATTTTGCCAAAATTGGCAAACCTCGCAGGTCAAGCATCTGGATCAAAAACAAGTGCGTCACTATACGCCACAACAACTGGTCGATATTTGTTTGGATAATGGTATCGGTGTTATTTCATGGACTTATAATGATCCTGTGGTGTGGCATGAATTTGTTGTAGACACTTCAACGCTGGCGCAAAAAAATGGTTTGAAAACACTGTATAAATCCGCCTTCTATATTGAATCAGCCCCTGTGGATGAACTCATTGACTGTATCGATATTTTTAGCCTGTCATTAAAATCATTAAGCGACGAATTTTATAGAAAAGTCACTAAAGCAAAATTACAGCCGGTACTGGATCGAATTAAACAGGTCGCCCGCTCGAATCGCCATCTGGAAATAAGCTACCTGGTTATTCCCAAGCTCAACGATAGCGATGAAGATATAAAGCGGGCTATTGCCTGGGTATTGGAACATATTGGCGTGCAAGTTCCTTTACATTTTGTAGCTTTTCACCCTGCTTATAAATACACACAAGTAGACCGCACGCCACTGGCATCGCTAGAACGGGCGCGAATTATGGCGCTGGCAATGGGAATGCAGCACGTTTATTTGGGCAATACTCATCAAGGCGGTTTAAATGATACACACTGTAAGCACTGTGGCGCGGTACAAGTGCGGCGTTATGGCTTAAACGCCGAACCTATGAATCTTACTGTTAATGGCTGTTGCGCAAGTTGTGGTGAGCAGTCAGTCATTACCGAACCTCTAAGAGGGCTGGCAGAAAAAAAACGGCCTGCGACGACAGGTGATTTACGCAATTCCATTGAGTTGCTGTGGACGAGTGAGGCGCAAAGTGCGCACATCATGTTGACCGAAGGGCAGCCTATCCCGGAAAACATAAGGCTACGTCCATTAGGGCTGCATCAGACTACCGAACGCTTATTACATCACGGTTTGGATCGGTTTATCGTGGCGCGGCAAAGCCCGGAAGACCAAGGTATCGTCATCAGTTGGGATTCAAATAACCAGTACCAATTTTTCCCGGTTCTGGATAGGGCGCATTTTCCAGTCAGCTAACATCAGCCATTTATTTATGAATTCCGATCATTTCAACGTAGAAACACAAGCATTGCATCACCGTATTGACAATGCCAAAACACACCCGCTCGCCACGCCGATTTATCAAAATAGTGCGTTTACTGCCGACTCACCTTATTTTTACACACGCAAAAGTAATCCTAATAGCGTCGAATTTGAAGGTGCGCTGGCGATTTTGGAAAAAGCCAAGCATGTGATCAGTGTCACCACAGGCATGGCGGCAGTTTCGCTGGTATTGTCCCAGTTGCGTCCGAACGATACGCTGGTGGTAAATAAGCTTATCTACGGATGCAGCTATAAATTGTTTCAGCGTTACGCGCAGCAGTTCAATCTGAGCTTAATTATTTTGGATTTGTCTGATTCAAAAATGTTTACGCAAATACCCGATAATGTCGCTATGGTGCTGTTTGAAACGCCGACTAATCCCTTTCTTAAAACGATTTCAATACGCGAAGTTGCCGATTGTGTCAGGGCAAAAAACCCTAAAGCATTGGTGGTAGTTGATAACACTTGGGCAACGCCTATTTTCCAAAACCCTTTAGAATTGGGTGCGGACATAAGCCTTGCCAGTGCGACTAAATATATTTCGGGGCACAGTGATGTCATGGGTGGCGTTATTGCAGTCAATGATGATGAACTGGCGGAAACCTTGCGGCAAAGCCGTTTTTATTCGGGGGCAATTTTAGACCCGAATAGTGCGTGGTTGTTGCGGCGCAGTCTGCATACTTTTCCATTACGAATGCGTGAACACGTTCGTGTTACCCAGGTGTTATATGCGTTTTTGCAAACGCGGGACGAACTTGAAAAAGTCTATTTTCCTGAAATAGACCCGCAACAATTACGCGAATACGGCGGCATACTGTTTGTACAATTCAGACCTGCGTTTAATAAACATTACCCACAGTTTGCACAAGCCTTGTCATTATTCGATACGGGTACAGGTATGGCCTGCATCAGCTCTATGGTGGCGCAACCCTGGTCAGGTAGCCACGCGTCATTGTCTAATGAAGAAAAACAGGCGATGGGATTAAACGAAGGTTTGGTGCGGCTATGCTTTGGTTTGGAAGATGCTGAGGACTTGATTATGGACATTACCCGCGCTTTTGATTGCTTGCCTCATGATTAAACTGCCTTCATCCTTTCCTTGGGAGTTATCAATTTTCCCGTTACTTGAGCTGGTGTTTTTTATTGGCAGTGTTGTAATGCTCAAATGGTCGATATTGTTAGCTATTTTATTATTGCTACTGGCGAGTCTCAGTCTTAGTTTCGGCATTCATATTTTTTTTCATGAGTGCGTACACAGGCGGCCACAATATGCCTGTTTATTCAACTGCGTGGCTTCCGTACTAATGGGGTTGCCATTTGATGGCTATCGGATACATCATTACAACCATCACGCCTTTGAAAATGGGGCGCAAGATTTTTCAACTACCTGGAAAACGCATACGGAGTCTAAAGTTGCTTATTCGCTGTGTACCTATACTTTGGGCTGGCCACGACAGCTTATTAATAGCGTTAAATGTAAAACGCCTTTTGGTAGCTCGCCTGATGGTGCCAATCAAATAAAAACACGGATTCCTGCTCAAAAAATTGCACTGTTACTGACATTTACGGCTACATTACTTATCGGCTGGAAAGTGTTGCTGCTCTACGTAACTTTAATTTATGTGGGCTGGGCATTGACCTCTCTGCATAATTTTGGACAACACCCGCCGATTGAAAATGCAGATATTCCTAGCTATTTAAACGTGTTATACAACAGGGTGTTTTTTAATAATGGCTTGCATTGGGAGCACCACGCCTTCCCGGAATTACACTGGCATGAACTCGTGCCAAATAACCTTAGCCCTAAAATTAATCACGCTCATATTATCAGCCCCTTGTTGCCTTTACTGTTACCGGAGATAAAAAATGCAGGATCAAAATGACCACAAACCAGAAGTTGCCGCAGGCTGTTTAAAAGTTTTTGAGATCATTATATTGGGTATTTTCGGGATTATTGCCCTAGGCTCTATTGCTATTTGCATTGCTATTGACATGGTATGTAGCGGTGTAAAGTGGAGCTGACATGATTGAAAGTATTTCTTTACAACAACACAGCGACATTATTTCCGCAGGAAGTAGACTCGGTTACCAGATTTGTGTCGTTGCCGCCAGTTTGGTCGGTGGCT
Organism: Methylococcaceae bacterium; assembly: GCA_043731245.1. GTDB lineage: Bacteria > Pseudomonadota > Gammaproteobacteria > Methylococcales > Methylomonadaceae > Methylobacter_C. Next base: position 4,280 of record JAYTJI010000371.1, read on the forward strand.
GGTTCATTCGTAATGACTCCGCTGCCTGGGTTATGCCGCAAAGGCAGCGCATCGCTATTTTGATGATGGCTCTTGTTGGTTCGCTTATTGGCTGTGCTATTCCCGCTTTTTTCGCGGGAGGTCTGGTGGAAGAATTAACGTGGATCACGCCCCTAACACCCAAAACGGTGATGGGCGGATTGCTGGCATCCTATCTGTTTGTGGTCATTTATAAAAAAACGGTGGGCAATACTGTTGATACCAGCGACGCCTTTGCCACAGGTGCAATCGCCATGATGGCAATCGGACGCATAGGCTGCATTCTTCAGCATTGTTGTTATGGCAGGTATGCTGCTTGGGGTATGGATTTTGGCGATGGTGTGCCGCGTGTCCCTGTCCAATATTTTGAAGCCATTGGTTTATTTTGCCTATTCTTCTTAATTCAGCGTCTACAACGCTTAAACTTATTTTCAGGACGCAGACTTTTCATCGTCTTTGCACTGTATGGCTTAATGCGTTTTGGACTTGAATTCTGGCGCGAACCTATCGCCGATGACTTTCTTGGTATTGGTTTTTACCAAATGATTGCCTTGTTTATTTTACTGGTTGGTGTCATTGAACTGATTCGAAGATCGAAACCACTGCCCATGACATTTGCATAGCATGATTTTATTTCAGCAACCCGTACTGATTGAACAGCTTGCACGTAGACGGCTACTCTGTAACAGTGTGCAGGATTTTCACAATGCTGCTATTAACAACGCACGTTACCGATCGCAAAGCGACTGGCAAGTCCATCTGGGTGATAACCTTCTTTTTGATGTTGACGGACTTAAGGCAATTGCCAACGCCATACAAAATTATTCGGGTAACGCAACTCAGCTTCAGTTTCGTTTAAAACTCTCGATGGAAGCCCAGCGCGATTACTACAGCCATAATATTTTCCTGCAAAACAACAGGGTGTTGCTGCCAATTGAGGCACAGCGATCCGGCAATACGCCTGCATCAGAAACACTCGACATCGAACTGCGCGAGCTTGCAACCCAGATTCATTTTCCCTTATCGCTTACTCGTCCAGATACCGCCCGCATACCGTTGGCGTTGCTGATGCCTTATAGTTGTGATCACGATCTGTTATTTGCCAATCAAATTGCCATTATTGCAAATATATCCGCTAAGGTAAGGCACGCACCGTGGAGTTGGTTGAAAGCGCTGTTATCCAAACAAGGCGGCCCGTTACGCCAGCGTATTCCGCTGCACTGGAACAAAATCCATCCCTTGGCACGCATACACCCTACCGCTGTTATAGAAGGCTCGGTTATTGGCGAAGATTGCCGCATTGGCGCACATTGTGTCGTGCGCCACAGCGTGCTGGGCAAGCAAGTGCATCTGCACGATGGTGCAAAAGTTGAATACTCCGCTATCGACAATAATTCTTGGCTTATGCACGATCTGGTGCTGTATCGCTCACTGGTGGAAAGCCATGTGTTTCTTATTCATGGCCCTTACCAGTTCTCCTATTTTCAACACCAAAGCGCTGCTTTTGCCACCATTATGATGGATTACCGGCCTGATGAACGTGACATTCAAATTAATACCCCGAACGGCGTCCGCGCCTACAAAGGTCGTTTTTTAGGGGCGTTGCTTGAAGAGCATTCAAAGGTTTTAGGAGGAACATTGCTTGCACCTGGGATTACCATTCCTCACGATAGGCAGGTCTACGCAAAAGCAGAAGATGTGATTAAAGCTAAAGATTTGCTAGGTTCTGTTGACGGTTCAGGCTCTATATGAAATACATTCATCGAAACCAGGTAAGATTAAAATCGCGCAATCATTTGACTCTTGTGGAATTTATGTAAAATTAGATAGACCGTTTTTATTGCAGAACTTTTATGCTCCACCCTCGCTTATGACATTTAAAATCTTTTTATATCTAATTTTTATGACGCTCAGTACAGAAAACCAGGCAAATTCAACATCGGAAAAAACCTTGCCACCCTGCCGGGACAGCCCGAACTGTGTTTCCAGTCAGGCTAAAGATCCCAAACAATTTATTGAGCCATTTAAAATCACTGGCAACCCTGAAGCAGCATGGCAGGCATTGAAAAAAGCCCTGAACGGCCAAAGTCGCATGGTTATTACCCATGAAACAGCGAATACACTTCATGCTGAGGCAACCAGCCTGGTTTTTCAGTTTGTTGATGATATAAATGTGATTCTTGATGCGGAGACGAATCTCATCCATATCCGCTCTGCCTCACGAACCGGACATAGTGACTTTGGGGTTAATCGCAAACGTATAGAAGCGCTACGCTTGCAATTGCAAAAAGCGCATGTTATAGATTGATTACTCAAACTCCATAAATCACACATTACCCTCTCATCCCGCCTTCTCCGTCAAGGAAGAAGGCATAGGTATCGCCCCTGTTTACCAGTGCTGTATATGACTCTTTACGTAAATTCGTTGTTTATTTTTCGTCGTGATTTGCGTGTGCATGACAATACAGCACTTAATGAAGCGCTACGTCTTTCCAGACAAGTATTGCCCTGCTTTATTTTTGATCCCAGACAGATAGAACCGCATCCTTATCAAAGTAAACCGGCACTGCACTTTATGTTGCAGTCCATTAATGACCTTCAGCAGCAATTGCAGGCAGTAGGCGGAAAGCTGGGGCTTTATCATGATGCTCCAGAACAGGTTATACGCAATGTGTTAGATCTGCATCACATACAAGCTGTATTTATCAACCGCGATTACACGCCTTTCAGCAGAAGGCGTGATGATGAACTGGCTAACGCCTGCCAACAACTGGGCATAACACTGCACATTCTGCCGGACGCATTACTTATCGAACCTGAACAGGCTGTCAAAAAAGATCAAACACCTTATAAGGTTTTTACTGCATTTTATAATAATGCACGGCAATTCCCGGTTGCCTTGCCGCAAGCATTAACTAGCCGGAATTTTTTGTCGCCAATGTCTGATTTTACTGTCGATCAGCTGAAATTACCGATCGCTGAAGCAAAACCGGATGTCATTCAAGGTGGCCGTAAACAGGTTCTTGCTAATCTTGATCAGCTTGATACGTATGCCGATTATCAGCATACGCGTGATTTCCCGGCACTGGATGCGACCAGCAAACTGTCTGCACATCTAAAGTTTGGTACGTGTTCAGTAAGGGAAGTTTATTATGCGCTTACAGAGCAACTCGGTAGCGAACACCCTTTGTTACGACAATTGTACTGGCGCGATTTTTTCACCCATATCGCTTATCATTTTCCACAGGTATTTGGTCGACCGTTTCTGGATAAATTCGCTAATTTGCGCTGGGATAACAACCTGGATTATTTCCAAGCTTGGAACACAGGTAAAACCGGCTTTCCTATTGTTGATGCCGGGATGCGTGAATTGAACGCCACGGGCTTCATGCACAACCGGCTGCGAATGATTGTCGCCTCTTTTTTAGTTAAAGATTTGCATATCAGCTGGCGTTGGGGCGAGCGTTATTTTGCTCAACGTTTGGTAGATTACGATCCCTGTGTCAATAACGGTAATTGGCAATGGGCGGCATCAACCGGTTGCGATGCCCAACCTTATTTCAGAATATTTAATCCCTGGCTACAGCAACAAAAATTCGACCCGGATTGCGCGTATATTTATCAGTGGATACCTGAACTTAAGACTTTTCCACCAAAAACCATCCATCAATGGGATAAAAAACACCTGCCTTGCAACTATCCCGCACCGATTATTAATCATGCCTGCGAAAGCCAAATAACCAAGGTGTGGTTTAAGGAATGGCTCCTGACAAACCATTAACAGACAGTTAAAGTTTTACAAAGCTATTCGAAACCAACCTTCATTAATTTTTTATAGCATTTTTTGATGCTTTTATGCGAAAAAAGATCAGCGTTAATAGCCGCTAAATTGATGTATTTGCATAGAGTTTTTCAGGTTTATTTAAGCTTTATTTATTAAAATAATATTTTGGCAATCTTTTTCGCCAAAGACGAGCCAATATTGACCAAGCCCAATTGCTGTCATGTTGTTTTTACAAGTAACTCTAAAAATGGAAAAACATGAGAAAACTACTAATCCTGTGCTTAACTCAGACATCACCCAATATCTCGGCACAGCTTCGGTTTCTGTAGGCGCAAAAAATGCGAACCAAGCGACAATCCACATACAGGGGGAGGCTGGCATGAACAAAATCAAAAACCGTAAAAACCACCTAACCCCACAAGCGTGGCGCAATACGCCGAGGAGATTGCGAAAGTATTAGTGTGTGGAGTAAAAAAACATGTTTTAAGCCTGTTTTCAGAATACTTTCAAAGTCTCTTTAGCAAATACCATGACATCAGCGCCGTGTAGATCAAGGATTTGATATTTCGTACTGAGATTAAGCAAGGCCATAAGATGCGCTTATAGAATGTGCTGAGGTACGAAGCACATCGTTCGAGAAAATCTACGCGACTGATGCGCGCCTCCTGTCGTCGGTACATCTATGGCCCTGATCAGACGGTCTGAGTCGATGTCATGCTTTGATTAGCCAAATTATTTTCAAGCCTCAATGGAGTTAACATCGTAACTGCGCCATCAAGTCTTCCGCCAAGCCGTTTACTTCACTATGGGTAATAATGACCAGTCGTCCAATGCCATCATCAGAAGTTCTTGCAGGGAGTCGCGTTGCAGGATAAAGCCTTCCGGTTGTTCCTTGCACCAGCAATGGTTCGTTTTGCTCAGGTGTGTAAACCATGCCTTTTACACGCACGAGCTTGTTCGGATAGCGGGCAATCAGGTATTCCAATACTTTTTGTAACCGTTCCCACGGTAGCGGATGCTCAAGTTGCAAGGTGATGCTGCTAAAGCCATGATCAGGTAAATCGGGCAGTTCAGTATCACGCAGTCGCCGGAATTTCATAGGAAAATTGAGTAGTGCGTTGGGGTCAACAGTACCTTGCACGGCGGTAAGTCTGGTCGCTGCGGGCGCTAATTGATCCAGTCGCGCACTCATTCGTTCAATTTGTTGAGCGGTTGCCAAGTCGGTTTGCGTCATGACGACCGTATCCGCCCAGGCGATTTGCGCTTGCGCTTCAGGAAAGCAGCCAAAATGAGCTTCATCCATGACCGCTGAAACGGTAGTAATAACACCTTGCAAGCTATATCGCTTAGCTAGCCAACGTTCTCTTAACAAAATATCCAGCACGGGTTCCGGATTGGCAACGCCGCTGGTTTCGATGATTACACGCTCGAAAGGCATATTCCCGGAATCCCAGGCCATGCGTAGATTTTTGAGTAAAGGTGTTAACGAACCTATCACCTGACAACACAAGCAACCACCCACCAAAGTTGATAATGGTACCTGATGCTCGCGCAGTAATTGTTGATCGATCGGAGTAGTGCCAAACTCGTTAATGATGACCGCAGATTTGGGCGCATGACTCAATAAACGATTGAGTAAAGTGGTTTTACCGCTGCCCAAAAATCCGCTGATAATGAATACGGGTATGCGTTCAATGACTTTAGATGATGGGGATAAGCTGTACGCGTTCATATTTTATTGATGTGTGTTTTGGGTCATCGCCTGTCATGCAAGATAAGCTTGTCCACACGCATGGCTGGCAAACCGATCGCTATCAGTTTGCCTGAAACTCACATCTTCCACCTTGAAATTTTCCAGGCTCAGATTATAAAAGCGGTCGTAATAGGCTTGTATATGGCGTTTGATATGGGGATGAAACTGCGTTGGTATGGTTTGTGTTGTTCCCTGACGGCGTTGCTGAATAACGCCCTGTTTAACCACCAGTTCGCCGTTCTTGAACAACAAATCAGCCGCCGTAACCATGGCTTCCTTGTTAGCTTGCTCGCTGTAGACGGCAATATCGGCAATGCCGCCCGGCAGTAAATGCCCGCGATCATGCAGCCCCAATAGTCGCGCGGCGGCGGTGCGGGTCATGGTGGCGATTTCATAAAGAGAAAACTCTTTTTTCAGGTCTTTTAACAAGCTCATTCTTCGCCAAATTCATTTTCAATGACGGCAATGCGCTGGCCGTGTTCTTCGGACAGAATGCGGTTTAAAAGGGTGGTTTTTCCTGCGCCTAAAAAACCGGTCAAAATGGT
>JAYTJI010000372.1:0-4147 GCA_043731245.1 Methylococcaceae bacterium
ATTGGGGTTTGCTATAAATTACACAAACCCTGCATTAAATCTCTATCCGGTGTAGCCAGCGTGATTGGCTTTGTTTAAAAACTGGGAAACTTCAGTTTCTTATATAGATCGATACTTTTTTGATAATAGCGTTTAGCTTCGGCTTTGTTGCCTTTTGCTTTATACAAATTCCCTAAATCACCGTAATCTTTTGCCATACTTTCTTCTATAGTAAAAGCCATAGACATTCCATCTAAAGTTTCATTCTCACTAATCCGTAACGCGCTAATCTGTAAATCCTTTTCGTACATCTCAATGGCTTTATCCAAGTCGCCGCGTTTGTGGTACACCTTCCCTAAATTAGTATAATTATTAGACATCATGTTCTTATTGCCGCTGCTGCCTAACGATTCATCAATCGCTAACGATTTTTGATACATCTCAATGGCTTTATCCAAGTCGCCGCGTTTGTGGTACACAAGCCCTAAATGGATAAAATCTTCTGCTACCCCCGCCACCCCCTTTTTGCTGTCTAGCGATTGATGAATCGCTAACGATTTTTGATACATTTCAATGGCTTTATCATAGTCGTCGTTTTCCTTGTACAGACTCGCCAATCTGTTACTGTAATCTACCATATCCTCTATTTTGCCTAAAGCCTCATTAGTTGCTAATGCTTTTTGGTAATACTCAATCGTATCATTATCCTTGCGAGTTTGGATTGTCCTCGCCAATCTCCAGATTACCTCGAACTGTTCTTCCTCGCTCCCTAATGTCTTCCCTTTTTCATAAGCAGCTTCCGCTTTATCCAGCTCACCGACACGCTCTAATAATTCTCCTACTTGAATCCAACTATCGGCATTATTAGAATTCTGTTTTACAGCGACTTCATAGGCTTGTAAGGCTGCTTGCTGCGCCTCTTTCTGTGCAGTAACTGCATTTACATAAGCGATAGGCAATAAACTTAATAAAACCACGCTGGCTATTTTTTTGATTTTCATTGATTCGTCTGATTTCAGATTAAAGTGTTTATCTTACAGGATTTTAGGCTGTTGTTTTTTAGGTTTTGTTATTTTGTGGTAGCGGGTATAAACTCAGATATATTTATATGCTTTATCACTCTATCCATCCTACCGAACCATGCTATCACCTGACGATTTGCAAGAAATAAAAAAATTATTTGAGACCTATGTAATTATGTTTCCATGGAGGAGTTACATTCTTACAGTTGTATTCGCAGCGGGTTCTGCATACATTGCGGCTTACTTCCAAACAAAGGGTAGGGATAAGGCAACAAAGGAAAATTTTGACACCGTACTAAAGCAACTCCAAGAAACGACGCAGGCAACAAAGGAAATTGAAACCACATTAGAAAGAAAAAACTGGCTTACCCAGCAACAATGGGGGATTCGTGAGCAACATTATACAAAACTATTACATTATCTCTGGGTACTCAAACTTTCTCTGTCCAAGCGTCTTAATTATTGCGATGAGTTAGGTTCAGAATGTTCTGGGGGTGATGATTTTAAAGAACTTGAAAAGAGTGGTGACAAGTCGTATCAGGCAATTGAAGAGCTAATAGGAATAGCTTCTTTATTTTTATCAGACAAAGCAATAAAGACTATTGAAACGCTTATTAGTGAGCATTCAGATGTATCCGAATTCAAATCCGCCGAGCGAGAGTATATTTCACATTCATTTGATTTGGTTGAAAATGCGTATTCATCTGTTCTTTCAGAAGCGAAAAATGAACTTAAAAAGTGGGAATAATCGCGGCATTACGTTACCCCGCATTCCGCAAAACTCCACACGGGCTACGAAACTACAATCACACTCAACTATTAAATAAGCAGGAAATTGTATGTATGCCATTGAATTTGAAGCAGATGTCCATAACAATACGATTCAAGTACCCATTGAATATAAAGAACTTGAAGCAAAACACATTAAAGTTTTTGTCGTAGAAGTAAGCAACAGACAAAAAAAATTACCCGCTGGTTTTTTAAATCCCGTATCCATCTCTAGCTACAAAAACATCGCTAAACGAGATGATTTATATGCCCGCTAAAGCCAAGGGTACGCATCGCGTGCATTTTTCTCTACACAGGATTTGTTAAATAACATTTCAACAACCCAACTAAAGGATTCATAAAATGAATACTATTTGGACACCCGAAGATGCAAAAAATAGTTTTGATAGCTTGATAGAAGAGGCATTAGCACACCATGCACAAATTATTGAACTAAAAAATCAACAAAAAGTAATCGTCATATCGCTTGAAGACTACAAAAAAAATCTGAAACCTAAAAACACCTTAGTCGATTTTTTCAAAAAATCCCCACTTTATGATTTACCATTAGATTTAGAACGCGATAAAGACACAGGGCGCACTATTGAATTATGAACTACCTACTTGATACTTGCGTTGTCTCGGAGTTAATAAAAGCCAAATCCGACAAAAACGTCATTGACTGGATTGAAACAATAGAAGAAGAACATTTATTTCTTAGCGTTTTAACCTTAGGTGAAATCGAAAAAGGTATTGCAAGACTACCGCTGTCATTACGCAAATCCAACCTGAAAACATGGCTGGAACAGGACTTGGTTTTACGGTTTGAAAACAGGATTTTAAATATTACGCCAGAAATAGCCCGATATTGGGGAAACTTACAAGGCGAGCTGGAAAAGCAAGGTAAACCGATGCCTATTGTTGATGGATTAATCGCAACAACGGCATTAGTGCATGGTTTGATTTTAGTGACGCGGAATGTGAGTGATGTTGAAAGAAGCGGTGTTTCTATTATTAATGTGTGGCTGTAATTATGCCTACCATAAAAACCCTGTTAGCACACGCCGCTAACACCTTGGCAAGTCATTCCGATTCCCCGTTATTAGATGCCGAAGTGCTACTCGGTTTTGTGTTAGGTAAACCAAGAGCTTATCTACGCGCATGGTGTGATAACACGCTAACAGATCAGCAACACGCCGCCTTTGCAGCCCTGATTAAACAACGCCAACAAGGCACACCGATTGCCTATCTCACCGGTACACGCGAATTCTGGTCCAGGGATTTTAAAGTCACTTCCGATGTGTTAATCCCTAGACCCGACACTGAATTATTGATTGAACTGAGTTTAGATTTAATCCCTAAAAAGCTAGCCGTTAAACTCATTGATTTAGGCACAGGCTCTGGCATTATCGCGGTGACGCTGGCGGCAGAACGCCCTAACGCACACGTTACCGCAGTCGATGCCAGTGTGGCTGCGTTAAAAGTTGCACAGCACAATGCCCGGCATCACCAACTCACTAACATTGAATTTTATCAAAGCGATTGGTTAGCTAACGTACCGAGGTCGCTATTTGATTTGGTTATCAGTAACCCGCCTTATATTGACCCCGATGATGAACATTTACAGCAAGGTGATGTACGCTTTGAACCCCAAAGCGCGTTGATCGCTGATAATCAAGGCTTGAGCGATATTCAAATTATCGCCGATAACGCGCGTAGCTACTTAACATCTCAAGGGCATTTATTAATCGAGCATGGTTATAATCAAGCCCCGCAAGTACAAGCCATTTTTAACGCGCTGGCTTATGATAAGGTACAATCCTATCGAGATTTATCGGGACAGTTCCGTGTCACTTACGGACAAAAACTTTAACACTGACCTTACGTATTCATTATGAGCCCACCAGAAATTCAAATCCCCCGCAAACTCACCAATCAACTGCTACACCTCGCCCAGCTATCGCCTGATCTTGAGGTCTGCGGACTGGTTAGTAGTCAAAATGGTGTGCCTAGCCATTGTTATCCTGTTGCCAATGTTGCCGAACACCCGCAGCAACGTTTTCTGCTGGATGCCGGGCAACAAATATCAGCCATGGCTAAAATGCGGGAACAGGGCGAGGATCTCTTTGCCATCTATCATTCCCACCCGACCGCACCTGCACTACCATCAACCCATGACTTGGAGCTTGCCGCCTATCCTGATGCGTTGTACCTGATTATTTCACTCAATACTAAAGGTATCCTGGAAATGCGAGGCTTTAAAATTCACCGAAAAACCGCACAGGAAATACCACTAGTCATGAATGAGGATTAAGCCTTAAAAATTTCGGTTAATTGGGCAAGAATTAAAAAGGATCAAAGAGATAATTACAATTTCA
>JAYTJI010000373.1:0-2287 GCA_043731245.1 Methylococcaceae bacterium
GTGATCGCCGACACCGATGCGGGTCAATTTAGGCTCTTGCTCGCCCTCCTCTACTTTAATCAGTGTTAAATCAGTAGTGCCGCCGCCTACATCACAAACTAGCAATAAATGCACATTAGCCAGTTTCTGTTTAATATTCCCTGCATTACGCCTTAACCAATCGTAACAAACCGCCTGGGGTTCTTCCAGCAGTCGAATATTTGTAAGTCCTGCAATTCGCGCTGCTTCCAAAGTCAGTGAGCGTGCGGCCTCATCAAAAGAAGCGGGAACGGTAATAACAATATCCTGTTGTTCCAAAGGCGCGTCAGGGAATTTATGTCCCCAAACCGTGCGAATATGCGCCAAATAGCTGGCGCTGGCATCAATAGGAGAAACCTTGCTTATATCATCGCTACTACCCCACGGTAAAATTTCGGCGCTGTGATCCACCGAGGGATGCGATAACCAGCTTTTAGCGCTGGTCACAAACCGGCCTTTGGTTTTGGCACCTAACAAGCGTGCGGCTTCACCGATAACGGCGGGTTCAGATGAAGACGGGGTTTCCATGCTGTAACTTGGGAATGCAACATCAGCAGCGGATAATTCGCCTATTGCAGGATGATAACGTACCGATGGTAACAATGGTCTGGCCGCCACTTGCCCGGGCGCAATCAATTGTTCAATTTGCAATAATTGTATTTCTTGTTGCGTATTTTCAGCTTTGACGAAAGCGACAACCGTATGAGTTGTGCCTAAGTCTATACCAACTAAATAATGGAGTGATTGATTTTTCACGATGAAGTGTTATGTTTAGTTATTGATTTCACCATGATAACAACGTGGTGAAAATGGGGTCCACTCTAAAGCCTGTCTAGCCATCTTTGCGACTTCTTGCCGTAGCCTATAGAGTGTAAAGTTTTTCGAGAGCAACGTTTAAGTTTATTTATTACGTCCCGATTGGCTGCATGGCTTATGGTCTCAAAACTGCTTGCTTTGGTAAAGCATTGCCTGATTAAGGGGGAGTGGTTAGAAGATAACCACAAGCTCAATTTTCAAAAAACAGTGCTATTAAGAAGCGCATCACGCACGATGCGCTAATTTTACCCGCGCATTCTACTGAACCATTTGTGTTTTATAAGTGAACTTTATGGGCATTATTAGATTCTCAGCAGAGTACGCCTTAAATTAAGAATATTATTACTCTTTAACTTAATTCAGTAGCCAAAAAAGACTTAATCAAACTATTCAGTTAAAATAGTAAGGATAATATCCCTACTGTTTTTTGGGTGGCGTTTCATTTTTCATCGTGTGTTTTTCTGAGGTCGTTGTATGCGTAAAAAACTTATTACCTTTACCGGGGGCGCCGCGCTGCTCCTTGTACATGCCTGGAGTCAGGCCGCCACTGATTTACCGCCTTCAGCCAAGGTTGATATGGGGCCTGTGGAAGAAGTCTGTTCTGAATTTACCGATCCGGCATGGCGCAAAGAGCAGGTCATCGATGGTGTGACGATACAGGAATCCAAACTCTGTAACCCCGATAATCCGGCTGATATTGCCGCCTTTGTTAAAGGCACTAATGGTGTTTCAATGGATACCTTAATGCAGACGCAACTTGCCGCTGATGCCATTACGATGTCAGACGATTTAGACGGCGACGGCGACCCTGACAAAATTATTATTAAACTTGAAGTGGTCGAGCTCAATGGCCATTCGCCCGACATGAAAGATCCAACCACCACCTTCGATATTGCCCCCGGCATACAGCCAACTTTTTGGGTTTATGCACCCAAAACCCGGGACATGTCCACAAAAAGCCTTTATGAATTGGAAGCCAATCCATTATTACGCGCACCGTCTCCGGTCATTCGTGTCGAACAGGATGATGTGGTTTGGATAGTCCTGGAAAATACGCACTATTTACCGCATTCCATTCATTTGCATGGAATAGACCACCCCTATATGGATCACAGTGGCACCGGTAATGATGGCGTCGGACAAACCAGCAACATGGATACTATGCCGGGAGAAAGCAAAACCTATGTCATCAAGCCACGCCAGCCCGGCACTATGTATTACCATTGCCATGTGCAACCACATACGCATATCCCAATGGGCTTGCAGGGTATTTTCGTTGTTGAGGAAAACCGCCCGAACAACTGGCCGCAAACTCTGAATGTAGGCGCAGGACATGTCCGTCATCCATCGGTCGCGGTTCTTGAAAAATATGCCCGGGAATATGACTTACATTATCAATCGGCGGATAAAGAGTTGCACGAAGTCGTTGCCAGATCAGCCAACGATCCACGCC
>JAYTJI010000374.1:0-1259 GCA_043731245.1 Methylococcaceae bacterium
GGATCACCTTAATACGGCCATTCTTTTATTTGATCGTGAATTAATACTCACCTACATCAATACCACCGGAGAAATTCTGCTGGCTGATAGCGCACATCATTTAGTGGGCCAAAGTGCAGATGAATTATTCAAATCTTCCGATTCTGCGTTGCTGATTAATTTAAAACAATCCCTGGCGATGGCGGAGCCCTTGGTTGATCGCGCTCTAACCCTGAGCCGCATGACCCAGAATGTGACTATCAACTTTAGCGCTACACCGTTGTTAAGCGATGAGCTGGTCAGTGAAATACTGGTCGAGCTGCAACAGGTCGATAATCACCTGCGTATATCCAAGGAAGAGCAGCTATTAACGCAACAGAATACTGCACGATTACTGGTCAGAGGCTTGGCTCATGAAATTAAAAATCCGTTAGGTGGCTTGCGTGGCGCAGCACAATTGTTGGATCTGGAATTACATGACCCGGAGCTTAAAGAATATACCCAAATCATTATTGCCGAATCTGACCGCCTGCAAGGTCTGATGGATAAAATGCTCGGCCCCAATAAATTGCCCAATAAAAAGGCACTTAATATTCATGAAGTATTGGAGCGGGTCAGGCAATTGGTTCAGGCTGAATCCAGCGGCAGCCTTATTATTAAGAATGATTACGACCCCAGTATCCCTAATATCTATGCAGATAAAGACCAACTCATTCAGGCTATTTTAAATATTGCCAGAAATGCGGTGCAGGCTATGGAAGGAAAAGGCAATATTATGTTCAAAACGCGTATACACCGGCACATGAGTATAGGCCGTAAGCGCTATAAATTAGCGGTAAAGTGCGACATTATTGATAACGGGCCAGGCATAGATGCCAGCATGATGAGCCAGATATTTTACCCGATGATTACCGGACGGGCTGATGGCACGGGACTGGGCTTATCGATTGCACAAGCGCTGATTAACCAGCATAACGGCTTGATTGAATGCAACAGTGAGCCCGGAAATACAGTATTTTCAATCTTTTTACCTATGGAGGCTGGCAATGACTAAGTCCGAAACGGTCTGGATTATCGATGATGACAAATCCATACGCTGGGTTGTTGAAAAAGCCTTGCAAAAAGCCGACATCATTACCCGCAGCTTTTCCAATGGGAAAGAGTTGCTGACGGCTTTACAGGGCGATGCACCTGATGCCCTGATAACCGATATTCGGATGCCCGGCATGGATGGCTTGGAGCTTTTAGACAAGGTTCAGCTTAGTCACCCAACGTTACCC
>JAYTJI010000375.1:0-6269 GCA_043731245.1 Methylococcaceae bacterium
CTGAGTGAAGTGCCATGAAATCAATCTGGAAAAATTATAAAACTGACATTGCTTATGATGAGCTGATGCATTCTGAATTTCAATCGCGCCCGGTTAGTCACAGCTTATGCCAATATTTAAACTCACTTAAAAAAGAAGACATAGACAAGCGAAAAATGGCTGCCGAACTGGCTATTATGGAAATGGGCATTAGCTTTACCGTTTACAGTGATGAGGGAAATATAGATCGTGCATGGCCTTTCGACATTATTCCGCGCATTATTGATGCTAGAGAATGGCGAATGATAGAAAAAGGCTTAAAACAGCGTTTAACGGCTTTAAACTGTTTTATCAGTGATGTTTATAGCGAGCAAGCCTTTATCAAGGATGGCAAAATGCCCGGAGAGATTATCAACAGCTCTAAAAATTTCCGTAAAGAATGTATAGGGATGAAACCCCGGCACAATGTGTGGGCTAATATTTGCGGCACTGATTTGGTGCGCGACAAAGATGGCATCATGTATGTTCTGGAAGACAATTTACGGGTTCCATCCGGGGTTTCTTACATGCTGGAAAACAGGGTGATCACTAAACGCGTGTTTCCCGAATTATTACAGGATATTGATATTCTCCCCATTGATGACTACCCCACCCATTTGCATGACATGTTATCGTCTATTGCTCCGCACCAAAACGGGAAAATTACTTGTGCGGTATTAACCCCCGGCATCTACAACTCCGCTTATTTCGAACACGCTTATTTAGCCCAACAAATAGGCGCGCGGCTTGTTGAAGGCAACGATCTGGTAGTTAATGATGATGATTGTGTCTACATGCGCACTATTGAAGGATTGGAAAAAGTCGATGTCATTTACCGGCGCATCGATGATGATTTCCTGGATCCTGAAGTCTTCCGGAAAGATTCAACACTGGGTGTGCGGGGTTTGATGCGTGCCTGGAAAGCGGGCAATGTCGCTTTGGCCAATGCGCCCGGCGCCGGTGTTGCCGACGATAAAGTCGTCTATGCCTATGTGCCGGAAATGATACGTTACTATCTTAATGAGGAACCGATATTGCCGAATGTGCCGACTTATTTATGCAGCAATAAAGAGGAGCTTAATTATGTGCTGGAGCATTTAGCGGAACTGGTCGTAAAACCAGCCAATGAATCGGGCGGTTACGGTATGTTAGTCGGGCCCCATGCCACCGCAAAAGAAGTGGAAAACTTCCGGAAAATTATTCAAGAAGATCCGCGCAATTATATTGCCCAGCCCACGTTGTCCATTTCAACCGCACCAACCTTGTGCAAAGGCAAGTTGGAGCCGCGTCATATCGATCTGCGCCCGTTCATTTTGCAGGGCGAAAAAACCTTTGTAACGGCGGGTGGTTTAACCCGGGTCGCGCTGAAAAAAGGTTCACTGGTGGTAAATTCCTCGCAAGGTGGTGGCAGTAAAGATACCTGGATTATTAATATGGAGGAAAGCTAATGTTATCCCGCTCGGCGGAACGCCTGTATTGGTTGGCACGTTATCTGGAACGTACAGAAAATATTGCCAGACTGGTTAGTGTACACATGAATTTATTAATGGACTTACCCAAGGGCGTTGAAATGGGTTGGCGGCAACTCATTTTAATCAATGCCTCGGAACAGCAATTTTACGAAAAAAATAACGTCGCTAATGAGCGTAATATCACTCGATTTTTGTTGGCGGACGCCAGTCATCCAGGTTCATTGTTCTCGTCATTAAGCGCGGCCAGGGAAAATATCCGCACCTCCCGTGAGCTATTGCCGGATGAGGCTTGGGAGCAGGTCAACGAGATGTATCTGTTTGCAAAAAATAATCTGGAGACTGTGGCTAATCGGCGTCATCGAGTGCTGTTTCTTAATGAAATACTTAAAGGCTGTCAGCGCTTTACCGGCTTATTGTCCGGATATATGAGCCATAGCCATCCTTATCGATTTATTCGTCTGGGCAGAAACATTGAACGTGCGGATATGACCAGCCGCATTCTGGATTTAGCGTCATTACTGCTTTCAGAATCGCGTAGTGATGATATGCGCCAATACGAAACGATTTTGTGGATGAATATTTTAAAGGCTCTCAACGCTTTACTAACGTACCGTCAGCAAATGCGCAGCCGGGTTAAAGGCGATGATGTGCTTAATTTTTTGTTATTGGATACCAATCTGCCCCGTGCAATCGGTTGCTGCATTGCAGAAATGCTTGATTGTGTCAGCAGATTGCCTAATAACGATGAGTTGCCTCTGAAGCTCACTGAGTTGGAAGCGTATGTACAAGCCATTGATACCCGGCAAACGACACAAGAACAACTGCGTGAAATTCTCGATGGTTTACAAAATAAGCTGGGGGCATTGCATGGACAGATTGCCGAAAATTGGTTTTTGAGGGATGTGACGGGATAATTATTGCAGTGCGTGATCAGGGTTTCGCGTCGCGTTACCCAGGCGAGGTCATCAATAAACGCTTATTTGAAAACAATGACAGCACAAAGACCAAACTACGTTCAGTTAAAGAAGCGTGGTTTGGTTTCATTGATTTATGCAAAGGCATAGCTAGAGACGCTGAATGCAGAAGTTTAGGGGATCTCTAAAAATTGCTTATTCATGCTTCGACAGGCTCAGCAAGAACGGATAAGTAACTGATTTAAAAAGACCACCGTTCGCACTGAGCTTGTCGAAGTGCAATTTTTAGAGATCCCCTTTAGTAATATTTAGCCGTTAAATCATAATGAATGGATTCTTTATTGCCTAAATAGTCAAAGGCGATTGCCCTGTAATAGCCGCCCTCCACCAGATCAAAATCAATATTGCGGGCTAATAAATCGGATTTTTTTTCATCGATTTGATGCAGGATACTTTGCCCACCTGCGGAAGCCACCCGTATTTTTAACTGTTGTAATTTCGCCAGCAAATTATCGTCATGTACTTTATTATCTACATTTCGCGCGGATAAACTAACAAAATTCGGTGATAGTTTTGCGATCAATTCAAATGCTTCATGCTCCTGAGCAAGGTAGTCAAACTTAAGCGCAATTTGATAACCCCTACGTCGATAATTTTCCAAGCCATTAATCAGTTTCTGGTAATAGCCAGCATATTGGCTATTTGCAGACAATGTGATGACAACATTTTTAGTTTCCAATCCACACCGTGTAATTACTTCTTCAAAATAAGCACCATGATCCTGTTTAATGCCGAGTATATGGCGTGGATCAACCTCCAAAAACAGAACACCTTCCAAATGCGCTAAAGTCAGATAGTTCAACATGTGAACAGTACGGCACAAGCGGTCAAAGTTAATGATGGATTCAAAATCAGTTGCTGGTACGGAATTATTAGCCAATAGCGTTTCAATTTCGTTTGTGTACAGATGCTGGGTTTTATTGGCAGTGACCGTAATTTGTGTTGTATGACCTACAATCACAGTAGGCTTCAGCGTCTGTCGTAGTGGCGCAAAAAAACTGTCGATCCGAATCGGGCCAAAAAGGCCGCTTACTTTTCCTTCTTCCAAAATAAAGGGCCGAAAACTGGAACGATGTTCTCGCCCGAGCCGGTCATTAAAATATTCCACTAAATGTTGTAACGGCATAAATTTCTCTCCAATGCGCTATTTTCAATAACTTAACTTGCAGGCTTGCGAAGCAGCGATTACTTGTAATTCACTAGCGTTCGCCAACGAAAAAAAGCGGGCTTTATAGCCCGCCAAAAAACATCCATGTGGTCAGGAGGTGAAACGTTAGGATCCTTTATAAAAAGTCTTGGGCTGTAATCTTCTTTTCCAATCTTTTAGGTTCAAGCGCAATTCAATAAAAACGGTAACGTTTGTAAAGATCATGTTGCCCTTGGAAAATAGCTTAATGCAGTTATTATTTTTAATAAAACAATATAAACCGATATTTATATCTTATAAATAGATATGTAATATGATTTTTTTTGAAAACTAGCCAGACAGAAAAGGCGCTAACACCTTACCTTTATCACTTAATAAGATATGTATATCAAAACATATCATTAAATGTTCTAAATTTTCGCTGCTATAGTGAACTCAACTTAAAACACCAGACGTAAACAATACGTTCATCTTCAACAGCAATGGGTTGTAGGGGCACTATATGATTTCTGAAACAAGAAAACACAGTAAAGCACAGCTGACGGCTGAAATCGCCGATCAGATTGCCCTTGTTTTACAGGGTATCCGGTTTGGATCAGTCGAAATTGTCATCCATGAAGGCAAAATTGTGCAAATCGAACGCAGAGAAAAGCTACGCTTTGATACTAAATAAGTATTTGAATTGAGCAAAATACACTCTACCGTAAAAGCGGCGAAAAAATATTTTTTAAAGTGATAGCAGGCTGACCGGATCACCGGAAGTTAAAACTCAAGAGGACAAGACTATGAAAAACTTTCGACGCACTGCGCTAGCCAGTGTAATCAATCTAGCTTTATTGGGCATTCCTAATGCCCAGGCGGCCGATACCGAAGCCTTGGAAAGGCGCATTCGCGAATTGGAAAGCCGTTTGGAAAAACTGGATCAAGCTGGGGCTTTATCAGCCAAACCTGCTGCATCGATAGCATCGCCAGAAGTGGAAAAACTCAATCGTAAAGTAAATACCCTGGAGCGTAAATTGGAAGTGCAGGATGAAGTGACGACCGGTGCTTTCAAAAAGCTGCCCGTATTTGATGTCGGTGACAATGGTTTCAGGATTACTTCTTCAGACAAAAAGCATCAAGTGCGGATACGTGGCGCTGTGCAGGCCGACGGGCGTTTTTTTATTGACGATAACAGGTCTACGGGAACAGACAGATTTGAACTCAGGCAAGCGCGTATCTGGCTGGAAGGTTATTTTTTTAAAGACATTTATTTTAAGATCATGCCCGACTTTGCAGCGAGCGGTAACATTTTGCCGGATGCTTATCTCGACTACGCCTATCATCCGGCAGCCAGTCTGCTAGTCGGTAAGTTTAAGCCCCCAATCAGTCTTGAGCGGTTACAGGGAGACTCTGATGGTACTTTCCTGGAACGCGGTTTCCCTACTTATTTGGCTAGCAACCGTGACGTAGGCATACAAGTTCACGGCGCGTTTTCCAAGCCGGGCTATAAGACTGAGACAGTAGCAGGGCCTATTGATACAAAAAATACGCTTACCTATCAAATTGGCGTCACAAATGGTTCTGGAGACGATGGCAGCCCTAATAATGATGCGCCCGATACCGACGACAATAAAGAAGTCAACGGACGATTATTTGCCCATCCGTTTCAGCACACCGGCTATTCCTGGCTGGAAGGCTTAGGGCTTGGTGTGGCGGGTTCTGTTGGCAATCCGAATAGGCAAGTTCTTAGAAATCAGGCTACGCCGCTAGGTAGAACCACCTATCTTAATTATGCGAACGTAAATACCGGTTTTACTGGTGCGCCGACAGCTGATGGCGCTACCTACAGAATCTATCCGCAGGCTTATTGGTTTTCCGGGCCATTTGGTGTCATTGGTGAGTATGTTGTTTCGTCCCAGCATTTGGTCAGTGGAAGAGTGGATGTTAAGCAGGATAATAAAGCTTGGCAGGTTTTGGCTTCTTATGTGGTTACGGGCGAAGATAATAGTTTTTCCGGTATCAAGCCCATTCAAAGTTTTGACCCGTTGAAAGGCCGTTGGGGGGCTTTGCAGCTTGCGGCACGCTGGAGCGAGCTGAATGTGGACAATGATACTTTCAGAATTGTTGATCCCACCAGATCAGCTTCTAAAGCCAGGGCGTGGGCTATAGGCGTCAACTGGTATCTCAATAGTAATGCCCTTATTCGGGCAGATTACGAAAATGTATCTTTCGATGGTGGTGCTGGAACTTTAAGAAATATCACCGACCGCCCTAACGAACAAGTTTTCGCAACGCGTTTTCAATTATCGTTTTAACAATCTGATTTAAGGGGTTTTGCTCATGAAAAATAACTTTTTTAATGTCGCCTTTGCGGCTGTACTAGCCGTTCTGGCGGCAGGTAACTCACATGCGGCAGAGGTAAACCTGCTCAACGTATCCTACGACCCGACCCGCGAGTTATATAAAGAATACAACCCGGTGTTCGCTAAATACTGGAAAGCCAAAACCGGCGATAACGTCACCATTAATCAATCGCATGGTGGCGGCGGCAAGCAGGCGCGTGCTGTCTTGGAAGGTCTGGAAGCCGACGTGGTTACCCTGGCGATAGCCTATGACATCGATCAACTCTACCAGAAGCGTAAACTGATTCCGGAAAACTGGCAAAGCCTGTTGCCT
>JAYTJI010000376.1:0-4922 GCA_043731245.1 Methylococcaceae bacterium
AAATGTTGGGTTAACGATAAAGCTGTTAACCCAACCTACAGTTACTGCTACACCTACCGTTGCTTATAGTGGAACTTCCTGTGCGTGTCGGGGTTTGCAACCCAGACCCAAACGTTTCAAGCCACTTTGCAATTCCGCAAACGTTACGAACGGGATTGCAAATCCCGTCCGGCATTGGGTGGTCTTATTCCGGCCTACATCTGATGCAAACCCATGTTTATCCGGGTAGCAGCGTTGGGTTTCGTTAAACGGAAACATCTGGCCCAACGGGGAATTTAAGCCACTTGCCTTCAATTCATTAAGCAAATGCTCTAATCCTTTTAAAGGAATATTCCCAGTATCTTCAGATGTATTTGGAAATGATTCGGGGAACTTAATCCAGAACAAAAGCTGCGCCGGACGGCAGACATAATATTTATTGGCTGCTTGCTGTAAAACGATATAGGAATAGCGTAAATTCAATTCCGCCAAAATTTGGCTGACTGTTGCGCTGGTGTCAAAGATACAAATTTTGTTATTTAACCGAATCTCTGTCATTTCTAATCTCTTTAAAATTAAATTTTGTGCTTAACTTTTATGACCGCTATGATGAATAAAATATCACGATTTATTCTCCGGTAAACGGAGAATAAAGCAAAGCAGTTAAAGCCAATGACTCATTAAGTGTGCGAAGCCGAAAGCGACCATAGCAAATAGACTGCCCAGAAGCAGTTGCTGGTCAAAGTCGCCTTAGAGTCGAAACCGGAAATTAGCTTTGCACTGCTACTATCTTTAGCGCCAATCTTTTGCAACAGGGCGAAAAAATGATGGCAGTTCGATCATCAGGTATTCCTTGCCAAGCTCTTCTGAAGCAATTAGCCATGTCTGATACGCCTTTATATTTCCCGACAACGCTAACACTTAAACAACTCAATACAAACAAAACTTGAGCAATGGGGTTTTAATTCCGCTCACACTTCGGGATATGCAACACGAAAGGACTTTTTGGGGATATGAGGAAATTGTACGAGCCCATTAATCTAGTTCACACGCACCCTTGGAACTAGATTAAAATGCACTCAAACAGGTATGAATAGCAGAAAAACAAGCCATCTTCGAGCGTATTAGACGCTTACTAAACTACGTTAACAACCTGCAACGCCAAGTAACCGAACGTAAAAGCCATGCAGATCAATTAATGCAAGCGGTTTTGAAAGAAGCATTTAGTGGTGAAAACCCGGCTAAATCGTTAATTGATTTACACGAAGGAAACCGTTTCTATGCCAACAAAATCTTCCGGTTTTGTTTACCCGTGAAAATTACGCTGCACCGACTCTCATTTCAACAAAACTTTTACAAAATATTTTTCTTACCACTACGGAGCAACAATGGGCCCTCATTATTTAAACCGTTTTTTCACCCCTAAATCCGTTGCTATTGTTGGCGCATCCGAACGCGAAAACAGCGTGGGTTATCGATTACTGCTGAATATGCAGGAGGCCGGTTTTACAGGTGGCCTTTATCCGGTGAACAACAAACGTGAGCAATTATTAGGTTTAAAAGCTTATGCTGACCTGAATGCTATTCCTGAAGATCTGGATTTGGTAGTGATTGCCACACCCGCCACTAGCGTTCCCGGCATTGTTCGCCAGTGCGGCGAAAAGGGCGTTACCTCTGTCATTATTATTAGCGCCGGTTTTGGTGAACTGGGATCGGAAGGGATACGCCTGCAACAAGAAGTGCTGGATATTGCTCACCGTTACAGCATCCGCATTATAGGTCCAAACTGTCTGGGTGTTATTCGCCCCAGCGGACAACTTAATGCGACCTTTGGTGATGGTACGGTTAAAGACGGTAATCTGGCACTGTTATCGCAATCAGGCGCGGTCTGCACGGCCATTTTAGACTGGGCCAAAGTGCAGGACATCGGTTTTTCAACGGTGGTATCGATGGGCGGCGCGGCTGATATTGATTTTGGTGAAGTGCTGGATTATCTGGCAACCGACAGTAAAACCACCGGTATCTTGATGTATGTGGAAGGTATCCGCGATGCCCGTCGCTTCTTAAGTGGCCTTAAAGCCGCCGCCCGTTTGAAACCGGTGATCCTGATTAAATCAGGCCGTCATGAAGCGGGTAGCAAAGCCGCCATGTCGCACACCGGAGCTATGGTCGGCGGCGACGATGTTTTTGATGCCGCCATCGCTCGGGCCGGGGTAGTTAGAGCCTACAGCATCACCGAATTGTTTTCCGCAGCCCGCGTTTTGGCAAACAATTATGTGGTCAAAAATGACCGGCTGGCTATCATCACCAATGCCGGAGGCCCTGGCGTCATGAGTACCGACCGGGCTGAAGATGTCGGCATACAGATGGCCGAACTGAGCAAGGATAGTGTAGAGGCATTAAATGAGGCTTTACCCGTACACTGGTCTCATGCCAACCCTATCGATATTCTGGGTGATGCAACCTCCGAGCGTTACCAGAAAGCGTTGGAAGTTTGCCTTAAAGATAAAAACATAGACGGTGTACTGGTTATTTTGACGCCTCAGGCGATGACCAATCCAACCCAGGTTGCGATAAGTATTATTGAGGGTGCCAAAGCCAGCAAAAAACCGGTACTGGCGTCGTGGACTGGTGGCGCACGGGTTCAGGAAGGTCGCAATCTTTTTGCCAATAGCAAAGTGGCTCATTTTAATACGCCTGAAACCGCTGTCGATGCGTTTGCATTTTTGGCTAACTATGCCCAGAATCAGATTCTGCTGAAACAAATCCCCTCGCCCACCGATGAACTTGCAAAGCCCGATGTTGAAGGTTCCCGTTTAATTATTGAGCGCGTACTTTCAGAAGGCCGTCAGGTTTTGACGGCTCAGGAATCAAAAGCCATTCTTGCCGCCTTCCATATTCCGGTTACGCAAACCATCAAGGTATCCAGTGCCAAAGATGCGATGATTGCCGCTGAAACCTTGCGGTTTCCGGTAGTTTTGAAAGTCAATATGGCAGAATTCAGCCATAAATCCGATATAGGCGGCGTCAGGCTGAACATTAACAGTGTTCAGGATATTTCCCGTAACTATTTGGAAATGGAAGCCGCCATCAAGCAGCTGCATCCGGAAATAACGGAAGTCGGCATGACAGTTGAGCCCATGTTTAAAAGCCCCAGCGGCCGCGAACTGATGATAGGCGTAGTCAGGGATCCTGTATTTGGCCCTGCTATCAGCTTTGGCTTGGGCGGCACTATGGTCGAAATATTGAAGGATAATGCTGTAGCCCTGCCCCCGCTTAACGCCTACATGGTTGAGCAGATGATTGCCAAAACCAAAGCTGCAAAATATCTTGAGGCATTTCGTCAACTACCACCCGCAAATATTAAAGCCCTGATTGATGTGCTGTTGAATGTATCAATCATGGTCAGTGAATTGCCAGAGATTTTAGAACTGGACATTAACCCCCTGATTGTCGATGAACACGGCGTTATGGCAGTTGATGCCCGCATTAAAGCCCAGTTATCTCATCAGCTCACCCGCTATTCGCACATGGCGATTCATCCCTATCCTCATGAATTAACCGAGCACTTTCAATTAACCAACGGCGTTAATGTCACAATCAGGCCGATTCGCCCTGAAGATGCCGTTATGGAAAAAGATTTTGTCCACCACTTATCTGAGCGCACCAAATATTTCCGTTATATGCAAGCTTTGCAGGAGTTAACGCCGGAAATGGTCGTGCGCTTTACTCAAATTGATTATGACCGTGAAATGGCCTTTGTTGCAGTGACCAAAGATGCAAACATGCCAAATGAATTAGGTGTGGGTCGCTATATGATGAATCCAGACGGCACAACGGTAGAATTCGCGCTGGTGGTTGCTGATGATTGCCATTGTTTGGGCATAGGTACCCGAATCATGAAAACCTTGATGCAGACCGCCAAATCCAAAGGCATGTCCTTCTTTGAAGGTGAGGTGCTGGCCATTAACAAGCCCATGTTATCGCTGGTTACCAAGCTGGGTTTCAGCATCGAAAATATTCCCGATGACAATGAAGTCGTGCGCGTTGTGAAAGACTTAAGGCAATGATGAAATCCTGCTACCTGCATTAATTGTCAATTTAGGAATGAAAACTGGGCTGCACAGTAACAGATTAAGTCTGTAATTTTTTACAGCAATCGATCCCACCGACGATTGAGACTACAATTTAAATGCGCCAATTGATGCTTGCAGTTTCGAGTTATCATATAATGCCCAGCTTAAGTATTTATGTTCACATCCAGGAGTTGCTATGAAGAAAATCACGTTGTTTATGTCAGTTTTACTGTTCTTTATTACTGCGGTTGCCAGTGCTCACGGCCCTGTACGTCAAGATGCCGATGAAGAAATAACCATCAATGCGCCAGCCGAAAAAGTCTGGGCCATTATCAAAAATTATGATGATATGTCTTGGCTTCCTGTCGTTTTTAATACCAGTGCTGAAGGTGGTAATAAAAAAGGCGCAACGCGTGTTTTGACTTTAAAAGACGGCGGCACCATTAAAGAAGAACTGAAAAAGTATGATGAAGAAAAAATGTCCTACGCTTACAAGATTACCGAAATGAGCACCGCAAAAACAATTACCCATGCAGGTGTTGAGGAAAAAGTACCAGTATTACCTGTAGACAACTACTCAGCCATTATTAAAGTGGAAGCTAAAGGCGATACGTCTGTTGTTTCCTGGAAAGCGGGCTATTATCGCGCTTACATGAACAATAACCCACCTGAAGAAATGAACGAAACAACTGCCAATGCAGCAGTTAACGCAATTTTTAAAACAGGCTTGGTCAATCTGAAAGCTTTAGCTGAAAAGTAAAGGTTCACCGGTGTTTGTTATGAAATACCAAGTTGTAGCGATAGCCGTCGCTGCAACTTTTTTTACAGCGACTCTTGCAGCTGCGCCTTTTGCTTATATCAGCAATC
>JAYTJI010000377.1:0-7553 GCA_043731245.1 Methylococcaceae bacterium
GGTTATAAAATCAGCGCGGAATAACAGGTCTTCTGCAGGGTAGCCGGTAATGGTCAGTTCAGGGAAAACGATAATATCCGCATTTAACTGATCACGCGCATAAACAGCGGTTTTGACGATGTTATTAACGTTAGCGGCGATATTGCCAACCAGGAAATTGATTTGTGCAAGTGCAATTTTTAATGACATAGAGGCTCAATGTGCAGGCGAAAAATGGTCTGGTGATCATTATACGTATTTTGCAAGCAGGTGTTGATTATGGGTGTTCGAACCAATAGTGCTAAAGCTTGCTATGCGAAATATTTTGCTAAATATTGACAACCATTCTATTGATGTAACACTTAATTCTAATAAACCAGCGGGCTAAGTATTATGTTGACTTTGTTAAGTACAATTATTGTCAATGTTTTGTAAAGCTTTATGTTAGTATAATCTTTTTTTGATGCAGAGAAGCAACTATGGCCGGCCCTAATGATGATTCAGCGCAATATTTAATTAGCACCGTTTCGAAAAGATCGGGAGTTAAATCCGATCTCGTCAGAGCTTGGGAACGTCGCTACCAGGCAGTAACGCCTACACGCACGGCAGGTGGACATCGGGCTTATACTGACCAGGATATTGCCCGTTTAAAGTTGCTCAATCAGGCAACTACTAATGGGCATAGTATCAGTCAAATTGCCCAGTTTTCCCTGGATGATTTGAAAAATCTTCTGAAAAATGAACCCGATGCTGTCACGCAACCGTTGATTGGTGTTGCTCCTTCGGTCAGTGACAGGGTTTATCTTGCAGAGGATTATATTGAAAAATGTTATGCTGCCGTTTTAGCGTTCGATGCTAAAACGCTAGAGTCTCATTTTGAAAATGCGATTGTGGAATTGGGCTCTGAGGCCTTTATAGAACACCTGTTGACGCCTTTGTTAACACAAATTGGTGAGCGTTGGAAAACAGGAGAACTGAGACCGGTTCATGAGCACATGACTTCAGCGGTAATTCGATCTTTGACTTATATTTTACGCAATAATAATCCATGCTCCGCCAATGCACCCAGGATGATTGTTAGTACACCGATTGGTCAGTTGCATGAGTTAGGTGCTTTACTTGCCGCCATTATGGCGGAACTTAGCGGCTGGCAGGTCACTTATCTGGGTGCCAATCTACCGGCAGAAGAAATTGCTGCTGCGGTTAAATTTACCAATGCCTGTGCGCTGACTATTAGTATTAGTTTCGCTACCGATGATCATATTGTGCCGAAAGAGCTTAGAAGATTGAAAAAGCTGATTGGTAATGATGTCGCGCTTATTGTCGGGGGAAGGGCGGCTGGACATTTTCAAGCGGTTTTAAATGAAATCGGAGTAGTAAATATTCAAGGTTATGGACATTACAGGCAAATTCTTGGTCAATTGGCGACTGAAAACGTAGAGCAATATGCTGATAACATCTGAATAGCGATTCAGGTTAACATAAACGGATTGTTGCTAATTTATTAATCTTAAAATCTTCTATGGGCTTTTGGAAAACCAAGACACTGATCGAAATGACTACCGAAGAATGGGAGTCATTGTGTGATAGCTGTGGCAAATGTTGTCTACACAAGCTGGAGGATGAAGATACGAAAAAAATAGTCTTCACCAATGTCGCCTGCAAGCTTATCAACCTGAATACCTGTCGATGTACCCGTTACCCTGAACGCACCCGATTAGTTCCAGAATGTTTGAATTTAAAACAACTCGACTTTGCACAATACAACTGGTTGCCTTCAACCTGTGCTTACCGCTTACTGAACGAAGGTAAAGAGCTTCCTGCATGGCATCCCCTGTTGTCGGGAAATACAGCGAGTGTTAAAAGAGCAGGGGTATCAATCAGTAGTTATGCCATAAAAGAATCCGACGCAAAGAATCTGGAAGATCATATTATTGAATGGCTAAATTGAAAGTTTACATGACTATAAAACACTAATGGAGGGATTCGAGTTGTTAGGGTTTCAGCCTGATAACCAATCCTGCCCCGTCGACTGATTTTTGTTTTTCTACTTCGGGTTCTGGGGACAGCAAAAATTGACCATCCAGCTCTAGCGAGCGAGGCTTTTTTTTAGTTTCACTGGCAAAAATAGTAGTCTCTGTGTTTTGTACGGCTGATGTTTGCTCAGTTTTTAGCGCTGCGTTTCCAGAGTCTTTAAATGGCACAGAAAGATCCAAAGGCTTTTCAGGCTCGTTACTCGTAGGGTGATTTTTGTTATAAGCAGTGCGGGTATTTTGCTTTTTGATAGGGGTTATCTTTGTTTTTTGCGGGATTGATTTAACAGTATTTATTTGTTTGTTTTCCAGAAGTTTGCGGGTGTTTTCAGTTTCAATGGATTTTAATTCAATCGTTACCTTTTGTTTTTCAGTAGCCAATACTTCATCTTTAACTGGCGTGCTAACCCCGCTTAGAAAAATCCAAGAAACAGCTACAAAACTTAATAAAAATATACGGTAATTTGTCATTTTAATACATCCACTTCAGTTATAAAGTAACACACCGGGCTATTGTAAAGCCTCTTAAAACGCTTAAGCACAAGGCTTGAGTCTTATAACTCTACTGTAGTAAAGCGTTAAAAATCCTAAAAGTATTAACAAGTAGGCTATTGCATGAAACAGTATCACAGGCATGGCTTCGTGTTCAAGGGACAGTTTTTCCGGTGAGTGGCATGTTTTTAAACAATACCTTGTGAAGACGCAGCTAGGTTTGCCACGCATTTTTGACACTTAGCCTATTATTTCCGTGCGATAGCGATAAATCCTGATATTTTCCGACCAGTAATCAGGCGTTAACCCGGCTTTTTGTTTTAAATGTCGCAGAAACTGTGCAGATTCCGGTAACTGTTCCCATACTGAGGGTAAAAAGGTTCCGCGCCTATGGCCTTCTTGCAATATTAAACCGTCTATGCCAGGTTGCAGTTTGGCTATTAACTCTTGTTCAGACGTAAATAAAACCGGTTCAGCGGGCGTGAGTACAGACAAGTGTATTTCCAGTTCATCAAATTCATCGTTTGCCAATGGTGGAAAGCGCGGGTCTCGGAAGGCTGCTAAAAAAGCGTTTTCTGCAATATCTTCCGCCAGCGGCCTGATCGCTTCCAGTACACCAATACAGCCACGCAGTTGCTGGTGTTTGTGCAACGTGACAAAGGTGGCACGATGCTCTGCCAACTCGACTGGAAAATCGGCTAAATTAACTCTCAAGGGCTGGCCTGTTCGTAAACCATGCGCGATGGAGCTCTCCGCCAAATCCAACAATTGCTGTTGCTGTTCTTTATTCAATGACATAAGCGCCATACCCGACAACTTTACTTTTATCGCCAGCGGTATCGCCGGAATTGCGTAAGTCGATGGTTTTAATGGTGAGTGATTTTTCCCGCGCCAGCTTTAATAGTCCGCTGACAGGCACTTTGCCGCAGGCGGAGTCAAAGGCAAGCCGTTCATATTGCAGGTGTTCTATTGCTACGCTGGTTGCTTTATCTAGTTGTTTTGCAGTGGCATAATCGTGATAGTGGCTTAAATCAGAACTGATAACGATCAAGGTTTCATCACCTCCCCATAGCGCATCAATAACCTGGCTGACTTGTTCCGGTGATGCGTCTCCAGCGACAATCGGAACAATTTTAAAGTCATCCAGCATTTCCTGTAAAAAAGGCAGATGAACCTCTAAGCTGTGTTCGTGTGTGTGCGCCTGTTCAAGGTAATCAACAAAAGGCAGCTTGGCTATAGCCTCAACAGCTTCCTGGTCAACAGTGATATAACCTAAAGGTGTGATGAATGACTTTGCTCTACTCACGGCTAGCCCCTTGAAAGCGACGCGATGGGACGGGCCAATAATAACAACGCGAGTAATTAGATCATGGGCTTTTTTTAATCGAGCATAAGCAGTTGCGGCCACAGGGCCTGAATAAATGTAACCGGCATGAGGCGCGATAATAGCCTTTGGAACTTTTGATCCTGTTTCAGCATCATTTAAGTATTGATCAAGCATTTGATGCAATTGTTGCCGGTTTTCAGGATAAAAAGACCCTGCTACAGCGGGTTGTCTATTCATAAGGTAATCCTCTTGTTTTCCGGTAAAAGATTCATAAAATATTGTAAGCCATTAAAGTTACAGACTTAAATAAAAGTTTTAAACACTGACACATACCTACGACAAGATGATTTATTAACGGTTCCAGGAGAATGATAATGACCGGTTTTATTACCCATGATACGGTGAAAACTCGCTATTGGCATAAGTTGGAAGATGGGCGTATCCAATGTGATGTGTGTCCAAGGTTTTGCAAGCTGCACGATGACCAGCGTGGTCTATGCTTCGTCAGGCAGAATTTGGATAATCAGATTGTCATGACCAGTTATGGCCGCTCCAGCGGTTTTGCTATTGACCCTATCGAAAAGAAACCGCTTAACCATTTTTTACCCGGCACTCCGGTGTTCTCCTTTGGCACAGCGGGTTGTAATCTGGCTTGTAAGTTCTGTCAGAATTGGGATATCAGCAAATCGCGGGAAATGGATACACTGATGAGTAAAGCATCCCCTGAAGCAATCGCTCAGGCGGCTCTGGACTATGGTTGCGGCAGTGTTGCGTATACGTATAATGATCCGGTGGTTTTTCATGAATATGCAATTGATACCGCCCAGGCCTGTCGAAGTCTGGGCATAAAATCAGTGGCCGTTTCCGCTGGCTATGTATGCGAGGAACCTCGAGCTGAATTTTATCAATGGATGGATGCCGCCAATATTGATTTAAAGGCTTTTACCGAGCGGTTTTATCACGAAATTACCGGCAGCCATCTGCAACCGGTGCTGGACACCCTTAAATACATCAAGCATGAAACGCCGGTCTGGCTGGAGCTGACGACGTTAATTATCCCCGGTGAAAATGATAGTGTAGCGGAGTTGGAAGCGATGACTCAGTGGGTGGTCGAGAATTTGGGGCCTGATGTGCCGATGCACTTTACGGCATTTCATCCTGATTGGAAGATGCGCGATAAACCGCCTACGCCGATTTCAACGTTATTGCAGGCACGGCAGATTGCTTTAAAAAATGGCGTACATTATGCTTATGTGGGTAATGTTCATGACAAGTCCGCAGATAGTACCTACTGCCATGGCTGCGGCAAGCTGTTGATAGGACGGGATTGGTACGAATTATCTGATTGGAATCTGGATGCGTCAGGCTGTTGTAGTTTTTGTGGTGAACGCTGTGCAGGTGTGTTTAATGCAAAGCCGGGAAACTGGGGTGCAAAGCGAAAAAGCGTTGTTATGAATTGAGTGCTAGCAGCAACATCAGGGAGTGGCTTCAGTTGTGCTACTTTTGGCTGACGTCACTCCTCTAATTTGGATATTTAGGCCCTAAGTGATTTATATGCGAGGCTTGTCATTTTTCCCCGATCGTACTAACCCTGTCGAAGCTTACTATCCGCTTATTTTCTGGCTACACATCAAATAACCTGGTGCTGGCTGCAAAATAAAATGATCAAGCTTTTATAGTAATGTTTCTTAACCTCGATCAACTGCTACTGTACCAATTCCATCAACTTGCCATAGCTATCAACAACATCATATTTGACCTGTTCAGAGGTAATTTTGGCGAAAAACTTCTTGGCGCATTCGATTTTACAGTCCTCGATTTTTCTTAAATCCATCGACGACATTGAGCCTTTGGTTTCAGCGACAAAATAGATGTGCTTTACCGTGCCTTCTTTGAATGAAATAGCCCAGTCCGGGTTGTAGTCACCCACGGGGGTGGGAATAGAAAAGCCTTTCGGCAGCTTGGCATAGACAACCACTTCTTTACTGGTATCAAGTTCTTTGACGAAGGTGCGTTCATTATCAGAGTCGGTAAATACGTAATCGTAAATGTGCCGATTCAATTTATCGCCGGTCTTACTAATATCTAACGTCCGTTTATCCTTGGTAAAAATATCAAGGCTGTGGGTCTCGGCAATGGTGTCATAAGCCAGATGCTCAACGATGATCGTGGCTTTTTGCTCGTTGATCAGCCTGATGGCTTTGGCAATGAAATCTTCAGGATTGGTTTTAAATTGATCGAATATCGCGTTATTAATCTCTTGGAGAATGCTGGCAATGGTACGCCGGGTAAGTTTAGTTTCCTCTGCCAGCTTACCAATCAGGTCGTATTTAACAGCAGAATGGATTGAGGACTTATTCGACTCTGTGGTTGTTTCCATCACCTTAAACGACTCCCCTTGTTTGACTGCGTCATAGGTCGCCCCGTTCTTTTGTTCACCGCGTTGGATAATGTATTGCAAAGGGCTTACACGCAATTCTTTGTCCAGCCCGGCCACGCATTTCTTGATCAGTTCTGGTGTCTCAAAATCGACAGCATAGGCAGCTTTTTTGTTAATGCGGCTCCAAAGCTCCTTGAATTCTTTTTTATCGAAATTAGCGTTAAGCGGGTTAGTTTGGGTGTTGCGGCCATTTTCGATGGGGAGGGTGTGGGCATCACTTAAGACGCTATCAATTAACTGAAATACTTGTTCGGCATGAACTGCCAGTTCCGGCGGCAATTCGGCAAGCTGCCCTTCTCTTTTGGCATCGTGATAGGTAGAGGTGATTTTATCGTCAGCATCGGTGTAGTCATTTTTTAACAAATATTTATAAATCTGCTTGGCAAATTGTGGCGTTACCTCTACATCGCCAGCTGCCGTTTTAAGCACTTTGCCGGTGAAGTATTTTTCATCAGCGATACGGGGGCGCTCTGACAGTGACTCGCTAATGTCGCGTTGCAGACCGGTGACAAACTCCGTATAACTCTCGCTGGTCACCACGGTGAGCACATTTACATCATGTACAGTGGCCGGGTTATCCATACGGTCGCCGGATTGATTGACCGAAAGCCGCAGTCCGCGACCGACTTCCTGACGGCGTGAAATCGTATTATCGCTATGCTTAAGAGTGCAGATAACGAAGACATTGGGGTTATCCCAGCCTTCGCGTAGTGCGGAGTGGGAAAAAATGAAGCGAACCGGTTCTGCCAACGACAGCAAGCGTTCCTTGTCTTTCAAAATCAGATCATAAGCATCCACGTCGTCGGTTTCATTAGATTTTTTCCCTGTCGCTGGATCAACCAGGCGCCTGGATTTTTTATCAATTGAGAAATAGCCTTCATGGGTTCTGGACACCTCGATACCGCGTAGATAATCATTGTACGGATTATCATCCAGCGTCAGGACTTCATTAAGATGACTGGTGTATTCCTCTTCAAAGATTTGGGCGTATTCGCCGGAAGTTTCCCCGTTTCCGTCATAGCATCGATATTTGGCTACTGAGTCAATGAAGAATAGGGATAGCACCTTTATACCGTCATTAAACAGCATTTGCTCTTTTTCGAAATGGGCTTTAATGGCTTCGCGGATTTGAATGCGGCGCAGCGCGGCTTCGTTGACATCGCCGGTAACCTCACCGACCCTAAGTTCTTCACCATTGGTAAAACTCAGCGTATTGGTATTGGCATTAATATCGGCGACCACGAAGCCTTTATATTGATCCAGTCCACCGGAAAGGTCGAAC
>JAYTJI010000378.1:0-1135 GCA_043731245.1 Methylococcaceae bacterium
TGGATAGACTTTTTCTGAGTTCCAGCCCGCTTCTTCTGAATCGACTTTGTAGAATGAGCCGCTCATATCAGTGCCCCAACGGACATCATCAAATATGAAGAATTCATTTTCAGGGCCGAAAAATGCTGCATCTGCGATGCCGGTTGATTGTAAATAAGCTTCTGCGCGTTTAGCTAATGAGCGTGGGTCACGTTCGTAACCCTGCATGTTTTTAGGTTCAATGATGTCACAGCGCAAGATTAAGGTATTGTCATCAAAGAATGGATCCATAACAGCCGTTGATGGGTCTGGCATCAAAATCATGTCTGATTCATTAATATGTTTCCAGCCGGCCACTGATGAGCCGTCAAACATATTGCCTTCCTCAAAAGTGTCTTCATCAATAGAATGAGCAGGGAATGTAACATGCTGCTCTTTACCACGGGTATCACAAAAACGGAAATCGACAAATTTTACGTCGTTTTCTTCGATCATTTTAAGTACTTTTTTTGCAGACATTTATGAGTCTCCTGAAGTTAGATTATTATGGGATCAGTGTTTTATGCCAAACATAACAAAGATACCATTTTTTTTCATAAATTAGCCACTAAAAAAACAATGAAAGTTACTTGCTCTATTTTGGTGCGGCAATTAAAACCAGTTTAGATGTTCATTATCAATGCCCAGCGCCCGCAATAATTAACCTCACCTAAGTAACAAGCAAAATAAGCCCTTAAATTTTGCTTGTTAGCAACAAAGTTGGTTAAATCGCACACATTTAATCCAAAAAATAAAATATTGCACTATAATAAAGCAGTAATACATGAAAACTATTACCTTAGACTATCAACCCATTGTTTTTATTTGAAAAAATTAAGTGGCATAGTATCTGCTTAATATTTTTCAGTATTTATACTGACATTGTATGCGTTGCCTTTTAACAACAAGGCATGCCATCTAAGCCTTAAGGGGAACTAATAATGAAAACCATACCAAAACGGAAGAGTTCGATAATTTTCGCAGCGGCGAGCAGTCTTTTATCAATTACAATGGGGGCAACTACTTCTTATGCCGCACCAGGAGCGGTCGCCGCACTGACAAATTTTGATATTAATGAAACTAAGTTACTAAAAGATAATGGCATTACTGTTGGTGG
>JAYTJI010000379.1:0-3126 GCA_043731245.1 Methylococcaceae bacterium
TACCGCCATGGGCAGTCGCTGTTTAAGGCGCTGGATCAATAGACCTTTGCGCGACCGTCACATTCTTAACAATCGTTACGCCTGTGTCGATACCTTACTTAACGGCAAGGTGTATCAGGACGTGCAAACCCATCTGCGGCAAGTGGGCGACATTGAACGAATTAGTTCACGTATCGCCTTAAAATCAGCCCGTCCTCGCGATTTATTAGTATTACGCAATACCTTGGCGGTGTTACCGGATTTACAACAGACGCTTGCAACTAGCGATAACCCTCAACTTGCCCACACAGCAATACAAATCGGCGAGCAACCGGAGATATTAAAGCAGCTGCAAAAAGCCATTATTGATAATCCGCCGGTGCTTATTCGTGACGGCGGCGTAATCGCACCGGGCTACAATCAGGAACTGGATGATTTACGACACTTAAGCCAAAACGCCGATCAATTTCTGATTGACATGGAAAATAGGGAAAAAGCGGCAACCGGCATTACCACACTTAAGGTCAATTACAATCGCGTACATGGTTATTATATTGAGATTTCTCACTTACACTCGCATAAAGTACCTGCACATTACACCCGAAAACAGACTTTAAAAGGGGCTGAACGGTACATTACTGAGGAATTAAAATCGTTTGAAGATAGGGTGCTCAGTGCCAAGGAAAAATCACTGGCTTTTGAAAAAGCCTTGTACGAAGAATTACTTAACATTATCGCAGCCTCATTAATCCCCTTGCAACAGTGCGCCGCCGCGCTTGCAGAACTCGATGTGCTGGTCAACTTTGCCGAACGTGCAGAGACCTTGAATTTATCGCAACCGGTTCTGGTTGATAAACCCGGCATAACCATTGAGGGCGGCCGGCATCTGGTTGTTGAACAAGTTTCCGATATTCCTTTTGTGCCTAACGATCTGTCATTTTCCAGCCAGCGCCGCATGCTGGTAGTTACCGGCCCTAATATGGGTGGTAAATCGACCTATATGCGCCAAGCGGCGCTTATCGTCTTAATCGCGCATATCGGCTGCTATGTGCCAGCAAAAACGCTGACCTGCGGCCCTGTCGACAAGATTTTTACCCGAATCGGCGCTTCCGATGATCTGGCCAGCGGTCGTTCCACGTTCATGGTGGAAATGTCGGAAACAGCCAATATTCTGCATAATGCCACCTCAAAAAGCTTGATTTTGATGGATGAGATAGGTCGTGGCACCAGTACTTTTGACGGCTTGTCTTTAGCCTGGGCGTGTGCCGATCATCTTGCCAAAGAAACCAAAGCCTTTACCTTATTTGCGACACATTATTTTGAGTTGACCACATTGGCCGAAGAACAAAAAACTATCCACAACGTGCATTTGGACGCTATGGAGCACGGCGACAAGATTATATTCCTGCATGCGGTTAAAGACGGCCCGGCCAATCAAAGTTACGGTTTGCAGGTTGCTGCTCTGGCAGGCGTACCACGTTCGGTGATAGATAAAGCAAAAACCAAGCTGCGGCATTTGGAGGATCATGCCTACAGCGAGCAACAAGCTGCAACAGGTGTTAATCAACTGGATTTATTTGCAGCGAAAGAATATCACCCTGTAGTTACCTTGCTGGAAGACATAAAGCCGGACGACCTTAGCCCCAGGCAGGCGTTAGAGTTGCTTTACAGGCTTAAAAGCTTAGTGTAATTATCTTTAGTGAAAAATGTAAAATTTAGCGGAATCTACGCGAGAAATTGCGTGGCTTTTAAGTAAAGAAAATTTTCCAGCAAATGGATTAAAGATACGGGGTGGCTGATCTTTATATACTGATCACTACCAGTCGCACTTCGGGATTAAGCACGATCTACGCAATTGTTTTGAGCAGTTATATTTGAAGAATTGGAAAGTTAATCTTAGACGAGTAATATATGTAGCACTGTAACTCAAGCCTTGACTATCCGACCTGTTGCAATGAGTGACAAGTGCACTTCCTTTAAAGAACCTCATCTAGTTTATAAGGGTTGTGTGTCGAATTTTTGGTGTTTGGTAATTGTAAGTTATATTTAAAGGGTATTTCTCTTTAAATACCAGGTAGTTTGGCTGCATTAGCGTTTAATTTACTGAACGACCCTTGTCAGGTAATGCAAGCATTTTAAAAAACTATCATTTTCAATAGGGAAGAAAAATACTTTAAAACATATACACAACCAATTTTTTAACAATCACATACAGGTAAATACAGTAATGCGTAACAATTTTTTAAATCTGGGCTTTTTAGTGTTAGCACTGTCATCGGTTTCCACTCATGCTGAGGTTTTGAGTAAAGATGCTATACCCAGCCAAATAATGGATCAATTCTTCAAAAGGCATCCGAATG
Organism: Methylococcaceae bacterium; assembly: GCA_043731245.1. GTDB lineage: Bacteria > Pseudomonadota > Gammaproteobacteria > Methylococcales > Methylomonadaceae > Methylobacter_C. The sequence goes on from JAYTJI010000379.1 coordinate 2,340, forward strand.
CTGTTGAAATCTCTGCTGAAAAGAAAACACATTTCAAGCAAGCTTTATACGAAATCACTTTTAAGGAAGAGAAAGACAAAGACAAAATAATTGAACTATATAGAACTAATGGTCGTTTTTTTGTTAATGCCGATAACGTTCAGGGGGCTAACATGATGCCCGCTGTTGCCTATGATAACTTGAAGGCGGCCTTTAATACTTATACTGTTAAAGATTCAGTATTAGTGGTAAACCCCAATGGCATTGGCGAAGAATATGATTTGACTGTCAACGCATCAGGTAGTGACTGGAGTGTTATAGTTGACCACAAGGGAAACATAACTCAAAAAGAACAGGATTAACCTTAAAAAAATCAATGTATAAGTTGGATTGCGTGCGTCTTCGCAGTTTTCATGGTAGAAAGCTTTTCAACTGTGATTAAATAACGGTCGGTTTTAAGCGTTCATGGTTAAAACTTGATTTAAGTCTATTGAACAGCACCCCAAAAGAGACGATGAAAGAAGATACTGTAAATGCGGCAGAACCAGAACAACCAATGCCCGATAAAGCTTCAAACCAGGTAAGTATTGAGGAAATAGGTGGCGTTAAAGGGCCTGATCCCACTCGTTATGGCGATTGGGAAAAAAATGGTCGTTGCGTTGATTTTTGATGAAAACAACTGGATAACATAATGGCAACAAATACTAACAGACCTACGTCCCCGCATCTGCAAGTCTACAGGCTACCCTTAACCGGCATTATTTCAATCACCCACCGCATGACCGGCGTGATGTTATCGGCCGGATTG
>JAYTJI010000380.1:0-1335 GCA_043731245.1 Methylococcaceae bacterium
TTTTGAGCCCAAAAACACCTGACCGCGCAAGTCTTGCCATAAACAAGGCAACCCCACCCCGGCGCGGACAAAATCAATATACCGGCACACAGCTTGCTCACGGTCATCACCAAACTGCCCCAATATCCAATCGGTTTGCAAAAACGAAGGGGTGTCTTGTAAAACCGTCATAGCAGAGTAGGAACTCCAAGGCCAATCTGCTGCATCGCTTACCATCTTAGCTCGCACAGGATTAAGCACAACATACCGAGCCAACTCCAATAGATAACTGTCCTTTTCTACCAGAATCGCTTTATAACGTCCCTGAAATACATGTCCTACCCGTTGATGCTTTCGATTGACTGTCTGGGTGTAGTAAACGCCATTAAGCTGTCGCATTCCTTGCGCAAGATTACCTTCTACCGTCTCGACAATAATATGGTAATGATTTGTCATTTGGCACCACCCGTGCATATTCTGGCCCAACCTGAACACCCATTCTGATCCAAGCTGAACACCTATTCTGTCGGGTAAGAAAAAGGCATTACTGCCTTTTGTCGGGTAGGGACGGCGCATTACTGCGCCATCTCCCCCTAAGAACCGTGCGGGCAACTTTAGCTGCACACGGCTCAAGCCTTTATAAGTCCTGTTTGACAAGAACCGGCAGTTAAAAACCACCTTTGCAATACGCACTTGCAGCCTTCTGATTTGACGATGTGTTGGCCCAATTGATGCCGTGCCATGTCGTGTCTGAAGGCGCACACGCCAGTGTAACAGCGTTCATTTGCTTTCCTCCATTCGAAGGTTCTGTAAGCTATCTTGCAATTAAAGACCAGCCAGAAGTCTGCCCTCTTTCGAGTGGGATAATGTTTCAATCCCTATCTATCCCATTACAGGACAGCATTCGCTTTCTCCGGCATCCTTTACCCGCATTCCCAACGGTTTTCCTTGCGGTCAACTTGCCTTCGCAGGCAGGAATACGGGCTTACCGTGTTTCGTATAAATAACAAAAATAAAAGGTTAGGTGCCGTCTGTTTCCCGATGGTTGTATTATCCTCGTTTGGGAAGAGAGAAATCCCAAATCTAACCATATTGCCATTTTGGCCGAAGTCTATCAGCATCTTTGACTTCTTTTCTTTGACGAGATTTATCAACGATTCACATATGTTCACCTTACTTTTCAGCCTAGTTCCCTACCGTGTAATGCTCACAGTTTTGTTTCACCCTCACAGGTTAACTTCATCCTTTCGGATCGGGCTACATTGTCAGAATAGCTTCAAACAACTTGTTACCAATGTTGCTTGTATTCTTAGGCTACTGCTGGAAGAACAGCAGGTTATGTCATGAAATTTATCA
>JAYTJI010000381.1:0-4262 GCA_043731245.1 Methylococcaceae bacterium
TAGAGATTTAATGCAGGGTTTGCGTAATTTACAGCAAACCCCACTTTAATTGGTTTCCCTCTATACGTCACGCGCACAAAAACTGGGAAACTTCAGATCATAATAATCAGCGTCATCTGCGTTCTATTCTTGGCTGCTGAGTAGTTAAGATTGTAAGGTGTGGTGGTTTATTTTTTGCGAGCTACCTTGATAAATTCCGAATATGCCTATTCTCATTGGGACGTCAACATTTGTCCATGTGGACAAAATGACAAGGCAACCGTCAACATAACATTCATCTGGTAAAGTCTCATGTGTGCGTATTTTCAAGGCACGCACAGCAAGCCCTACGCGCGCGGGGCAAAAATTAAAGATTCGGCAAAAAGCCTGGCAAGTGTTTGCGAATATCGTCGGCACTATGCGTAGTGATGTTTTTATCAAGCTCAAAACAGATCAGCTTTTTAATCTGTTCCGGCAACTGGTTGCGCAACAAGCCAAGAAAAGAGGGTTCTGCAATTATCAATAATTGTTCAAATTTATTTGCGTTATGCGCTGCTTCCAGATAATCGGCAACACGGTGTGCAAAGTTGTCAGCTTCGTGTTTCTTCGGATCGGTTTGCTGTTCAAAAGCATGGCCCACACCGCCTTCGCCTTTAATCTTTCCAGGCAGGTCAGAAGTCATTTCCCGATCATGTAATCGGCCTTCCGTATGCGCCAGGGCGTCGATTTCTTCTAAAGGAGAAGAGGGCGTTTCAGCAGTAAAGATGCGGGCGCGAACGTTATCAGCGACAAGTATATAAGTTGATTTCATAATAATTTCCTCTAGGGTAAATGATTTTAAATAACATAGTTTTGGAAGCTCCTGCTACAACGCACTTGTTTTCTGAGCTAACAGCTCAGACAGAGCCTAGCATTTTCAGTTGCTCACGCAGGTGCAGATAGGGTCACTCTATACCCTAAATAAAATAAGGGCTATACGTATGAATACCTAAATCTTATACAAATAAAGTCTGCATCGTTGACCGTTATACAGGCTGAATTCATTAATACCTTAATTTATTCTGGCTTTTTCATTGATGGTCACTGTGTTAGTCGGATCAGCAACAAGACAGTGGGTTATTTCCAAAATTCACGGGTAGTGGTATCTGCATAAATCTTAGAAGTTTCCTTGTATTCAGCAAAATAACATCATAAGGATCGCCCCTGTCGTTTTAACTTGCCCCCAAGGTCTTTGGAGGTAAATGTTTTCGATGACAAAAAAAACGCGTCATCTGGTCATGGCTTATATCTCCGTCCAACATTGCCGACAACCCGGTTGCCTTCGCAAACCCGTTATTGCAGATCAGGTAGTCTGTGTATAATTCGTGTTTATTCTTGCCATCCTGAGATAATACGCTTTTTGAGAGCGTGCTGTGTAACATCGGTTAACGAGTTAAAAAATGACTGAAAAATATCGAATTGAAAAAGACAGTATGGGTGAATTGAACGTACCTGTGACAGCGTTATATGCAGCGCAAACGCAACGCGCGGTTAATAATTTTCCCATCAGCGGTTTAACATTGCCGCCCGCGTTTATCAAAACTGTGGCGCTCATTAAAAAAACTGCTGCTGCGGTCAATGTTAATCTTGGGGAGCTGGATGAGCAGCGGGGTAATGCTATTAGCGTAGCGGCAGACCTAGTTATCACTGGGCATCATGCTGACCAATTTCCAATTGATGTTTTTCAAACCGGTTCTGCAACCAGCACCAATATGAACGTTAATGAGGTGCTTGCCACGCTTGCCAGCAAAATTGCGCAGCTGGCAGTTGATCCGAATGACCATGTCAACCGGGGGCAAAGCAGCAATGATGTCATCCCTACCGCTATTCACGTCAGTGCCGCCCTGGAATGCCGGCGCTGTTTGTTGCCAGGCTTACAACATTTGGCGGAGGTTATCGAGGCTAAAGCTCTGAGCGTTGATAACATTACTAAAACCGGACGTACGCATTTAATGGATGCCATGCCCTTGCGCATGAGTCAGGAAATGAGTGGCTGGGCTTTGCAGGTACGTAATGGCATAGACCGGATTAATGCGACTTTACCCAGAGTCTATAAATTAGCCCAGGGCGGCACAGCTGTAGGCACGGGTATTAATGCGCACCCTCAGTTTGCGACAGAATTCGCCAAAGCTTTAAGCGCAGAAACCGGCTTACCTTTTAAGCCGAATGATTCATTTTTTGAAAGCCTGAGCGCTCAGGATGCCATCGTTGAATTATCCGGACAGCTAAAAGTTATCGCAGTAAGTTTAATGAAAATTGCCAATGACCTGCGCTGGATGAACAGTGGCCCGCTTGCAGGTTTGGGTGAAATTGAATTACCGCCCTTGCAACCTGGCAGCAGTATTATGCCCGGTAAAGTCAATCCGGTTATCCCGGAAGCCGTAGCAATGGTTGCAGCCCAAGTCATCGGTAACGATGCGACGATTACTATTGCCGGTCAATCAGGCTCTTTTCAGCTCAATGTCATGTTGCCGCTCATTGCCTACAACATTTTGCAAAGCATCGATATCCTGGCTAATGTGTGCGTAGTGTTTGCTGATAAAGCCATTGCCGGTTTTACCGTCAGAACCGATAATTTGCAACAAGCCCTGGCAAAAAATCCCATTTTAGTGACGGCGTTAAACCCCATTATCGGTTACGGAAAAGCCGCTGAAGTCGCGAAAGCCGCCTATAAACAAGGCAGGCCACTTATTGACGTGGCCGAAGAAATGACTGCCCTGAGCAGGGAAGACTTGGAAAAGTTATTAGACCCCGCCCATTTAACGCAGGGCGGTATCAGCGAATAAACCATGCAACAAATGCAAAGAAGCCTGGCTTCATAGTGGCGTGTCAGAAAATAGGACTTACTGTTTTTGAAATAGACAGTCTACGTAGTGGGATACAACCCGCTGCATTTTGTCAGTGTTGGATAATTGTCCGGGGAACGCCTGAGCAGTTTCCTGGGTACATATTTCATTACGTTCATCGATGGCATTGACGCACTCATTTTCGCTTAATCCGTATTTATTCCTTGCGCAGGATTTTTTGAGTTTGTCTGAAATGTTTGCTAATGCGGTGGCATCTATTTCGGAGACCTGCAATGCTGCATTAGCGATTGCTTTGCCTAGGGTGTCCTTTGATGGTATGTCAGCTTGGTCTTGTGGATTATGGTTCGAGAAATTGAAGAAGATGATTACTGCAATAACTACAAGGGCAGAGATAATTTTTTTCATAAAAGACTGAGATTTCAAGTTGATGTTGTTGAGAAAATCGTTGATTGTTACTTATCCTTTTCACGTCCAATATTAAACCCTTTTGAATACATACCAATCATTCCTTTCCTACAAGTAGGGTTGCATAAATCGCTACATAATTTTCTGATGATTTTAATTTCACCATAGATTATAAACAGTAGCCCGGAATGTTTTCGTAAAGCCAAGTACACGGGGTGCTAGGGCTAAATCACAAGCTAAAAGAAATAGTCTGCGACCTGCCTCTTACTTCTTTTTACATGTAAAGACTATATTCATGTGGTTTCTGTCTCGAATAATTCGCCACGGATTGGCCTCTATTACAAAGTCCTTAATAACGAATCCTGTACCAAAAATCAGCACTACCAAAACGCTCCACCACCCCTTATCCATAACTATCGGGAGATTGGAACCAAAGCCTAAAAATCCGGCACCTATTAACACACCTGTTATGCCCACAGTGGATTCAAGACACATACATGGCGCTGCTTTTTGCTGGTTCGATGGTGGCGTTCGCCTTATTGTGGCGATTAGAAAGAGATCACGGACGAGACTTTGAAACAGCAAAAATGACGACATTACTAAAAACAACTTCCCCGTATTTAGTTGATCGGGGAGTAGGGGAGCTATCCACAAAAAGCCGGCTCCAAATACTGGAATCAAGGCAAGCTCAGTTTTTTCAAGAATAGTCATGATTGTTGAGGGTTTCCTGAATTTTGTGTAAACGGAGTTTAAATTAATAATCAGGCATCCTGTCTTCGAACTGAATAGTAAACCGGTTCAGAGCGGCTTTCCAGTCTCGTAGTGGCATAGTCCATCCTGATTAGCAAGGAACTTCAGCCAGCGCCGTCATACTGGCATGGATGCCAGTATCCAGTCACATGGATGTGGATACCCAGAGCTTAACTATAACGGCAGTGTACCTGGAAAGTTACCGTCCATGGCTCTGGATTCCGGCTTCCCTGCCGGAATGACGGACTTTTGGCGCTGGCTGAAGCATCTTGCTAATCAGGA
>JAYTJI010000382.1:0-2167 GCA_043731245.1 Methylococcaceae bacterium
ATAGAGATTTAATGCAGGGTTTGCGTAATTTACAGCAAACCCCACTTGTGTGGTTTCCCTCTATACGTCACGCGCACAAAAACTGGGAAACTTCAGATATTTAACAGGACTGTGGTTGGGTTGATGTGTCCCTGTTAGGGTTCGCAAGCTCACCAATCTACGGGCTATTGTTTTATTCGAAGAATGCCGTGTTGTTGGCCGTATTGTTGTTTTATCTCTTTGTAGAGATCATATCCTTGGTCGATTAGGAGCTGTAATTTATTTTTCTTGTAATTTCCATATAAACACTTTGCAACTATCTCAGGATCCAACTCAATGTCATTTTCTATGCAGCCCGACGAAAGTCTGGCTATTAGAGCAATATCAATATCCTTGATGTAATGTTCATTTTTTTCTAATTGCCAACAATTTTTGTCTGGGGATTCTTCTGCATTAAATGTTAAACAAAATAACTTGGATTTCATAAAAATAGAAACTGCTCTTTTTATATCTGTTGAAGTTATTTTTTTATCGTCAAGCTTTCCAATGACAACTTCTGTTAATTCATTCTTAGGTAATGGAGGTAGGGTTATCAATACATTGTAAATTTTAGATAAGTAATCACTGGGAATTGAAGGCCAGCTTTTTTCTTTTAACAACTTTTGATAGGTTTCCATTAATGCTGTAATTTCCTGTTCACCTTTTTTTGTTTTCTGTGAATCAGTGCTATCGCTTTTTGATAATTTAGGTGCAGCTAGCCAAGTCTTGGCATCATCAGAACGAACATGCTCAATTGAGTCAATAGACTTTAAAAATTCGCTGAAGGATTTAAACCCCAATGCTTTCTCGTCAAAAGCGCTATCAATATTTATCATAACGCTTTTTAATGAAGAATAGGGCGCAGGTTCCTCGAAAGTTTTCAGTGCTTTTTCGACTAAATCAATAGCATCATCTAATGCCAATTTAATCGTTTCCTGGGTAATATCCGTATAAACATATCTTGAGCAAGATGTTTTGACACTTTCGCTCAACGCAGACCTCGGCCAGACACCGATAACTTCTTTGCCAATTTCTCTTAAACGTCTAAATAACGGCGAAAAATCAGAATCTCCGGTTGCAAGAACAAACCAGTCCACATCATTTAATCGCAGCGCATATTCCATTACGTCAATAGTAAGCTGTATATCAGAAGAGTTTTTTCCGCTGATAGGATGATAGTTATGAATAAGCTCAAAGCCAGACCTATTCAAATTTCCTTGAAAATTAAATAGATTTTGATTAGTCCAGTTGAGCTTAATTCAGATAAAAGTTTTTCTGGGCCGTCTTCTTTTACCCATTGGGTCAGATTTTCAACGTCTATAAAAATTGCGATCTTTGAGCTTTTCATTTGATCAGAAACCAGTTGGGAGTATTTCTTATGTTCCGATTATTATTTCTCATCAATAGCGTGTAGCTTGAGGTGAGGTGCGAACCCCATATACCTTGGTTTTGTTGTACCCAAAGCGCATAAAGGATTCCTTAACACCATCCCAACTTGCAACTCGCTCAACTATAAACAGGAAACCGCGCACAAAGATGACTGACTTTTTCACGCACCAGTGCAATAATGTCTTCATCCTCCATGTTTTCCATTACATCACACATCATGTTGGCGATCTCGATCATTTCCGCTTCTTTAAAACCGCGTGTTGTTGGCGCGGGCGTGCCGACACGGATGCCGCTGGTGACGAAAGGGGATTGCGGGTCGTTGGGCACGGCGTTTTTGTTGACAGTGATGTGGGCTTTGCTGAGTGCGGCATCGGCCGCTTTACCGGTAATGCCTTTAGGAATCAGGGAAACCAGCATCAAATGATTGTCGGTGCCGTCTGAAACCACATCAAAGCCACGCTCGATAAAAACGGTGGCCATGGCTTGGGCGTTTTTAATGACCTGTTGCTGATAAACGCGGAACTCGGGCTGCATGGCTTCTTTAAAGGCAACGGCTTTGGCGGCGATAATGTGCATGGAAGGGCCGCCTTGTATGCCCGGAAAAATGCTGGAATCGATTTTTTTCTCTATTTCAGGGTTGCTTTTACAGACGATGAGGCCACCGCGCGGGCCGCGCAGGGATTTGTGCGTGGTACTGGTAACCACGTCCGCAAAGGGAACTGGATTAGGATATAAACCCGCCGCGATCAAGCCAGCAACG
>JAYTJI010000383.1:0-5369 GCA_043731245.1 Methylococcaceae bacterium
CGCTATCAAACCGAATAATCGCACTGGTAAGGTCTTCAAGTTCGGCTTTAAGCTGATGAGTATCTATGTCGCTTTTTAAATGATTGCGGATACGTTTCAGATAGGGTTCGAGTTGCGGATCAATCTCCGACGCGGCAATAGTAAGACGCACTATGGTTTTGCAAAGCAGTTCCTGAACTTCCTTATGAGCCTTCTCTGATAGTTCCTGAGTATCAAGCAGATTTAAATATTTATCTCGCCATTTGTCTTTTTCATTGTCGTTATTTTTATCTGCAGATTTACTGAACAAACCCATCGTATAGACCTAGTTGATTCGGGGTACTGAGATATACCACTTTTAAATATAGTCGTCCAGAAAAGTTTGTCTATTAAGAATAGCACTCATCGCCAGACTGCTACGGCTATCCGGGACAAAAAACCTTCGCGTCGCGTTGCTACGCTTCCAAGATTTTCAGGATGTAGGCCGGAATAAGACTTTTTGAGCGATGGCGAAAAAAGCGTTTCCGGCACACCGCACAATAGAGCTTAAGCAGACACTTGGCCTTGTTGCCGGAAACGCCACCACGCGCTACGCTTGGGTCGTCTTATTCCGGCCTACGTTTTTTCCAGCCATAGCTTCTTAATACCGACAGCCTGTGTCGGAATAACGATTTGTGTAGATACTTATACATACCGGGACACCTTGCGGTCGTGAGTAATCAGTCTTATCGGTTCGGTTAGTTCTACTTTGTCAGATTACTTGATTGATATTTCCAAAGTCGCCATTCCGGCAGGGATTCACGTCAGGCTACCCACTCCCGGCGAGTATGACGGGTTTACTCTTTAATCTGACAAAGTAGAACTAACGGGTGCTTAATATTAATTTCCTAAAGAGACTGTGAAAGTATTAGTGTGTGGAGTAAAAAAACATGTTTTCTTATTCCGGTCTTAAGTAAAAACAATCACTTGAAAAATGGCAAAAACGTTTTTAAGCCTGTTTTCAGAATACTTTCACAGTCTCTAAAGTGAAGCCACACTACTGGCAAACTCTAAGTTGATCGTTTCCATAACGGCATCCAAAGCAACACCGAAATTTTTTTCAAACATCGCCTAGGGATTTTCCGTACAGCATCGTCCTTAATAAGTAATGGGTTAATTTTACCCAGCAACTATTACGACGACTTACCTGCGGAGATGCAAATGCTTGTCCAACCTGTTTATACCGACTTACCCTTGCGTAAGCTCAAAATTACTCCCGCCCTACCCGGCAGCCTGCTGTTATTGGCGCTAGCGGCGTTCCCAGTACAAAGTGCCGAACCGGCACCAACTTCGCACCAAAGCGATTACCGGATTCGTTCACAATCTCTGGACAAGGCGCTGGTTGATTTTTCACTCGAATCCGGCTTGCAAATTATTGCTGATGGCAAACTGACTGCCGGTGTTAAATCTTCCGGTGTCTCCGGGCGGTACTCTCCAGAGCAAGCACTGCAAAAATTGTTGAAAGGAACCGGTATAACGGTACAAACCAGCCGGAATGGAACAGTGACACTGGAAAAACAAGCTGCTGTGCAACCGCAATCCAGCACAACAATATTGCCTGCGGATACCGTAGCAGGTAAACCCACGGAATCAGTAGTCATTTTAAAACCGATGACCGTCACCGCAAAAGACGGCTACGATGCTAAAGACCCCTACAACCAAGATTACGTCCTCCCCAACGCCACCAGCGGCACCAAAACCGACACGCCAATCATGGAAACGCCGCTGAACGTGCAAGTGATTTCCAAGCAGGTGCTGAAGGATCAGCAGGTTATCAAATTTGATGATGCGTTAAAGAATGTCAGTGGTGTCACAATCGATCCGGCCTTTAACGGGGGGCTTGTTGGTACTGGTGCAATTTTTTTGCGCGGCTTTCAAACCAACACCACCTTCCGTAATGGCCTCCGGATTGACAATACTTTTGGTTTGGCCACTCGGGAGATAGCCAACGTCGAGAATATCGAAGTGCTTAAAGGGCCGGCAGCAATTTTATATGGCCGGGTCGAGCCCGGCGGTTTGGTTAATAAGGTGACCAAGCAACCGTTGGCGACACCCTATTATGCATTGAGTCAACAGTTCGGCTCCTACGATCTGTATCGTACTACGATTGATGCTACCGGCCCCTTGACGAAAGACGATACCTTACTGTATCGGACGAATCTGTCCTATCAGAACAACGACTCTTTCCGCGACGGGGTAAGCAACGAGAATGTATTTTTCGCCCCAGTGTTGAAATGGAACATTAGTCCCCAGACCCAGGCGACGCTGGAGCTAGAGTACAGTCATGTGACTACCAACCTGGATCGACAAAGCAGGGTTTTGGATATTAACAATCAAATTATCAATCTACCCCCTAGCCGTAACCTGGGACAATCTTCCCCATATCAGGCAGATACAATTCTCGTAGGCTTAAACTGGTCGCACCAGTTCAACGACGACTGGTCTATCAAACACCAGGTTTTATACAATAGTGTGGATTCAAACAGCACACTTCAACTTCCAGGCGATTTTAATCAGGATACAAATTTGCTAACTCGAAGTGCGTTCCAAGAACGTGCCCAGAATGATACGATTGCCACGAATATTGACCTGACCGGGCACTTCGACACTTGGGGACTCAAGCATACCGTGTTACTGGGGGGTGATTATTACCGCTTTAGCTATGATCCAGACTATATCCGCTTTTCAGGTGATGCTTCTGCTGTTAATGTCTTTGATCCGAACTCTCAAGTAACGTCGCTAGATCCTACCTTTGTGTCAGATGAATTAAATAGGAGAAATACCGATAATTATGGTGTTTATCTTCAAGATCAGATTAAATTACCTTACAACGTCCAGGTTCTGGGAGGCTTGCGTTATCAGTACGTCCACAGTACAAGTTCAGTTCTTGATCGACTAAATAATGTGTTAACCACCAATACTCCACAAACGGACGATGCCGTCACCCCGCGTGTTGGCCTGTTGTGGCAACTGCAAAACTGGTTGAGCCTGTACAGCAATTATGTGGAGAATTTTGGCGCTAATTCAGGTAGATTTGCTTTCGTGGAGGGATCGGCAAGTGGTAAACCCTTGTCGCCCGAGACGGCCCAGCAATGGGAAGTGGGAGCCAAGACCGAGTTCTTCGATGGACGTCTGCGAGCCACCTTGGCCTATTACGACCTGACCAAGCAAAACGTTGCCACGACGGATACAGCACATCAATTCGAATGTGGTGGGGCTTGCTCTATCGCAGTGGGCGAGGTTCGCAGCCGAGGCCCAGAAGTGGATATTCAGGGTGAACTTTTGCCGGGCTGGAACCTGATTGCAACTTACGCCAACCAGGATGTCCGCGTCACCAAAAGTAATGATACCGAAGGTGGAGCGGTTGTAGGTAACCGTTTGGGGTATGCGCCGCGTAATATCGGCAGTTTTTGGAGCACTTACGAAGTCCAGCAAGGGACTCTGGATGGCGTTAAGTTCGGCGGTGGTGTGACTCTGCAGGATGGCGTAGTCAGCAATGATAATACTCTTAAATCCCCAGGATATGCGCTGGTGAACCTATTGGCCGGTTACAGCTTTGAAGTCGGCAAGTCTAAGATCACGGCGCAATTGAATGTCGATAATCTGTTAGACAAGACCTATTTTACCAACGCTACTCCATCAGGAATAAATTCTATTTACGGCGTCTTCAGCACCCCGCGCACGTTTTTGGGGTCGATTAAGGTTGAGTATTGAAGGTGATGAAACGAGTTGGAAACTGAACGATCTTTACCGTCGCGCGTCACAACGTACCAGCCCTGTAGGCCGGAATAAGCAGCGTAGATACTTGCGCGGATCGGGGGGTTGCAACCCCGACCCAAACGTTTCAAGCCACTTTGTAATTTCACAAACGTTACGAACGGGATTGGGCTCTGTTGCCTTCAGCACCTGCGCGGGTCGGGGTTTGCAACCCCGACCCAAACGTTTCAAGCCACTTTGTAATTTCGCAAACGTTACGAACGGGATTGCAAATCCCATTCGGCAGCGGTATTTGTAAATTAGCAAGGTGAAAAATTATTCTCATAATCCATTCACTTTATTGGCCTGCATTATTTCCCCTATTCTGTAGGGACTACTAACAATCCAACTAACAGGAGTCGGGTAGGTTGGGTTGCATCTTTTCGCAACCCAACACATTGGTGCGTTAAATGTTGGGTTGGAACAGCATCAACCCAACCTACTCATATACTATGCGTAATTTCCTGCACATTCGCCAAGCTGTCTTGCCATTCGGTCTGCGCTATTTTCAGGTCATAACCCGTTTGCAAATTCAGCCAATATTGCGGCGTTTGTCCAAAAGCGCGACCAAGACGCAAAGCCAGTTCCGCCGTGACCGGTCGGGCGCCTTTGAGTACATGCGACACGCGCATCGAGGAAACGCCAATCGCGTTAGCAAAGGCGGTTTGCGTCAAACTCAGGTCTTCGAGTATTTCACGCAATATTTCGCCCGGATGAACAGGTGGTAAACCATTAGTGACCATGATGATATCTCCTTAGTGATAATCAATAATTTGGACTTCAAACGTATCGCCGTTCGCAAAGCGAAAGCACAATCGCCATTGGTCGTTGACACGGATACTCCAATAGCCGACACGGTTGCCGTCCAGGCTTTCCAAGCGATTAGACAGTGGCAGGCGTAAATCTTCGAGCGAAGTTGCTGCGTCCAGTTGCGTCAAACGCATAATGGCGCGACGCAAAATGTCCGGTGGTAATCGGCGGGATTTACCGGTAGCAAACAGCTGCTCGGTCTCGGGATTGGCAAAGCTTTGTATCATGCTTACCACTATAAACATTTTGTTTAAATTATTCAACCATCCTACAAAACTATAACGAAATCCTATCGCTAAAGAATCTCAGACTACATTCAACCCAAGCACTCCCAAGCGCTTATTTTCGCGAAAAAACCCCCGCAAGTTTTGGCTAAACGTGCATTTAACGATTGCGCTGACGGTTGGTTTTGTCTTTGTCATTCTTGGACTGACAGGTGCTTGTAATGTTTTCATTTATGAATTGGAGGAACTGGGTTTGCCACAAGTGCGTAATGAGGTAAATGCGCAACCGCGTTCTCTGGATGAAGTTATGCAAACCGTTAAAGCTGCTCATCCGGAAAAAAAAGGCAAATGGTCATTACTGATGCCGAACTATGGCAATGATTATTTATGGGTGGAATACCCAAAGCCTGTAGAAACAGCCGATGAACTTTATGCGCCGTTCCGTGTTTTGATCAATCCATACAGTGGAAAAATAATCGCAGAGAGTTATTGGGGGCAAACGCTATGGACGTTAATCTATGAAGTCCATGCCAGTTTTTTGACTGGTAAATTAGGCGCCGA
>JAYTJI010000384.1:0-2098 GCA_043731245.1 Methylococcaceae bacterium
CTTTGAGTATTGTGTATATTGATAAGCACAGAAACGTTACAACAGGAGAAAGGAAAATAGTGGCTTTTATCGTGTGAGCATTTAACTCAAGGGAACATCTAAAAATTGCACTTCGACTGTTCGACAAGCTCACAGCTCAGTGCGAACGGTTATCGTTGCAAATTAACGACTTGTCTGTGTATGCTGAGCTTGCCGAAGCATGAAATGGCAGCGATCCATGACCACTGCCATTAGCTGACTTTTAGAAGCTGATATTGCCCTGAATCCATATTTTTTGGGTATCAGTGCTAAATTGATCGGCATCATAATAAGCGTATTTTGCTAACAAGGAATAATGCTTGCCGAATTTTTTGGTGGCCTGAAAATCCCACTCCTTACCATAATGAAAACGTCCGGTATCATCGGTAAAGTCATGATAAACGCCGGTTAATACGACATTGCCACGATCAAGGGTGGCATGTACAGTGCCGAAGACATCACGGATACCGTCGTCAGGTGTAATCAAGAATAAGTCCGCCCAGCCTTGGAAAGCATGGTTGGTACCCAGCGGCGTATCAAAAGTCCTATTGAGGCCTTTACCGTCAAGCTGTTCCACTGCACCCTGAAAGGTGAAATTATAAGCAGTAAAACCACCCATTAGATTAAGGCGATTGGCTTGATACGGCGTTTTTCCGTGTCCGTAATCTTGTTGATAGCCCCATTCAGCGGTGTAGACCAGGCCGAAGTTATCGCTCAATTTGAGCGTATCCCCGGGTTTTTGAAAATTGGTCAAGCGCAAACCATAGGTTTGGCTGGATTTCTCAAAGTTGTCGTCAGTATAATCCAGCCAGTAACCATAACCGATGACATTGCCATAATCGCCGATCTTATAATTGACGTTCAGAAATGGGGCATTGATGTTTTCAGTTGTGGCTGTAAATGTTTGAATATTACCGATATAACCTGCATTAACAGTCAGACCGAAAAGCTGTTGATTGTTGTGGGTGACTAGTATCGAGTCAAACGTAGTTTCCAGTTGCCGCCAGCTGACGTTGCCGATAAAGCGGTCGTCGTCGAGTTTGATACGTTGCCGTCCGCCTTTAATAACCGTATCGGGAATACCGTTATAGCTCACCCATAGCTGGTTAAGCTCACTTTTTTCAGGATCGGCAACCACTGATGCGCCGGTATTATTGTTACGTGTACTATTGAAATCTTCTTGCAAAGCAAGGTTACCTTCGTATTCGGCATACCCTTGTAGGCCGTAAAATACTGGCGAGAGCAAGCCTATCCGTAAGCGGGCTGTATTAGCGTTGGCAGTTTTTGGTTGTCTTGCGGCCGGCAAAGGTCTGCCATTGAGCAGTGGATTCCTGACGTTGTCTTGATTGACGTTTTCATAACGGTAATTTAGATCAAATTTTACCGCTCCGTTTTTACCATAATGATAAAAATTAAGTGCATCTTCAACATCCTGGGTCACGCCCGCTACTGCCGAATGACTGATTACCGACAATGATAATAATGCGGCCGATAACGGGATTTTTCTTTGTTGCTGCGGCATAAAGCCCCCTTTGTTTTAAGTTAAACGATATGGTTTCGTGAAGCTGGTGCTTGAGAACGAGCGTAAATTCGTCCGCGTGTTTATTTCTGTAGCCGTAGTTACCCTTAAGCCTAGTGTGTATGGTCACATTCGGCTAAAAAGGTCAGTAAACTTTCCCGGTATTTGTAATAATCAGGATGTGCGAGCAGAGCTTTACGCGTGCGCGGTCTGGGTAAATCAATCTCTTCGATTTTGCCGATTTTTGCATGTGGGCCGTTAGTCATCATCACGACGCGGTCTGCTAACAAGATAGCTTCATCGACATCATGCGTCACTACGATAGCGGTTACGTGCGTACGTTCCCAGACTTCCATTAAGACTTCCTGTAATTCCCAGCGGGTTAGTGAATCCAACATACCGAATGGTTCATCCAACAACAACAGCTTGGGGGACAAGGCAAAGGCGCGGGCAATGCCGACGCGCTGACGCATACCGTTGGACATGTCGCCCGCTTTTTTATGCAACGAGTCACCCAAGCCAACACGCGTCAGATAATATTCGACAATATCATCGCGTTCT
>JAYTJI010000385.1:0-3573 GCA_043731245.1 Methylococcaceae bacterium
GTACCGGCTTTGCAAATCAACACCGGCCGCGCCTGCCATCTGGATGCGCACGGCATTGGTCATGCTCTCATGGATTTGGGTGTTAAAGATCACAGTCTGCTGGCAATTGAAAATGTCGGCAATCTAGTGTGTCCGTCTTCATTCGATTTGGGTGAAGCGCATAAAGTCGTCGTGTTGTCGGTGACCGAAGGCGATGACAAACCGATCAAATACCCGGATATGTTTCATGCGGCAGATTTAATGCTAATTAATAAAACCGACTTATTACCGTATGTGGATTTCGATGTGGAGCGTTGCATTCAGTACGCCAAACAGGTCAATCCCAACATACAGATCATTAAACTATCATCGACAAAAGGCGATAATTTTTCAGCCTGGACAGACTGGCTGATAGAGCGGGTTAAGCCCGAATGATTTTTATGTAAAAAAGTAGCCCGTCAAGGCTATTGAAGACCAATCCTGAATCTGAAGGAAGCCCTCGAAAGTTAGCCTTCGCAAGACGGCAACAAGGGGGTAAGGTGCTCCCAACCACCGAAGCCCAATATTCTCATCGTAACTTGTTGTATTGAAGGTAGGTGGCTCGAGATAAAGGTGACTACCTTACCCAGTGAAAGGCCGTCGGCTTCGTGCCTAACCGATGCCGCCGTGTGGAGCTACTGAAGCCTATTTTAAACCGCACTTCTCGCCGCACAGTTACGGCTTTGCCCTGGACGAGTGTTTATTTTTAGCAGTGTGCCGGAAACGCTTTTTTCGCCATCGCTCAAAAAGTCTTATTCCGGCCTACAATCTACAATCCTAACTAAAATTGTGTAGATACTTATGCTTACTGGAGTAGTCATGTCGAATTAGCGTAGGGTAACCCGACATTTTTGACGAACCTGATACTCACGGTACAATACACAATTTGTCGAGTTACACAACCTGCCGCTAATCTGACCTACCCATAAATTAATTTCAAAAACAATCATGCGTTATCGCCGTGTTTATATCAAAGGTGGCAACTATTTTTCACCGTTGCCACCGAAAACCGCCGTAAAATTTTTGCCAATGATGATGTAAAACGCTTACGCGCCGTATTTAAAACTATCATGCAAAAAAGTCCTTTTGTGATTGATGCCGCTGTTGTCTTACCTAACCATCTACATTTTATATGGATACTTCCTGAACATGATAGCAACTACTCAACACGCTGGCGATTCATCAAAACTGCATTCACTAAACAATGTCTGCGTGATAAACCGAATTTTCAACAACATATCGATTATATCCATTACAATCTTTTAAAACATGGGCATGTAGAACGCGCCAGTAATTGGCAATATTCTAGCATTCACCGATACACAAAATTAAATATTCTGAATAGACATTGGGGGGCGGTGGAATGCTTTTACTGATGACATTGGCTATGAATAATAAAAAATGTCGGGTTACGCTACGCTAACCCGACCTATCAACTTTTTACAAAAATAGAGCACCCTATACATGGAAAAAACATACGCCCCGCATGAAATTGAACAACGCTGGTATCAAACCTGGGAAGAACAAGGCTATTTTGCAGCCAAATCAGAGGGTGAATCCTATTGCATCATGATTCCGCCACCCAACGTCACCGGCAGTTTACACATGGGCCATGCGTTTCAGGATACCATCATGGATGCCCTCACCCGCTATCACCGGATGAAAGGTTATAGCACTCTGTGGCAAGCCGGAACCGACCATGCCGGTATTGCCACACAAATGGTGGTGGAACGGCTGTGTAATGCCGAAGGCAAAACCCGGCATGATTACGGGCGGGAAAAGTTCCTCGAAAAAGTCTGGCAATGGAAGGAAGAATCGGGCGGCACGATTACCCGTCAATTGCGGCGTATGGGCTCTTCTCTGGATTGGAACAGGGAGCGTTTCACGATGGACGAGGGCATGTCCGATGCTGTTCAGGAAGTGTTTATACGCTTGTATGAAGAAGGCCTGATTTATCGCGGCAAACGCTTGGTCAACTGGGATCCGGTTCTGCATACCGCCGTTTCCGATCTGGAAGTGTTATCCGAGGAAGAAAACGGTTTCATGTGGCATCTGCGTTATCCGCTGTCCAACGGTCAGGGGCATTTGATCGTCGCCACCACCCGTCCTGAGACCCTACTCGGCGATGCGGCGGTAGCGGTACACCCGAACGATGAGCGCTATAAGCATCTGCTCGGCGAATTCGTGGAGCTGCCGTTAACAGGTCGGCGCATTCCGATTATTGCCGATGACTATGTCGACCCTGAATTCGGAACCGGCTGCGTGAAGATTACCCCTGCCCATGATTTTAATGATCACGCTATCGGTTTACGACATAAACTCCCTCTATTAAATGTAATGAATCTTGACGCATCGATTAGGGAATATGTAGAAATAATCATGATACCTGGCTCTTCGCTTGACCTCCCTGATGGAAGTGTCCTTCGACAAGTAGATGGTAATTATCATGATGGTGTAGCAATGAATACATTCATTGTACATAGCGATGTATTGGCATTGCCTAATAAATATCAAGGCCTTGACCGTTTTGAAGCGCGCAAGCGGATTGTCGCCGATCTCGATGCGGCTGGTTTGTTGGAAAAAATCGCCGATCACAAATTGATGGTGCCGCGCGGCGACCGCACCAACAGCGTGATCGAGCCGCTGTTGACCGACCAGTGGTATGTCAAGGTTGCGCCGCTGGCGGAACCGGCAATTGCGGCTGTCGAAAACGGCGACATCAAGTTTGTACCGGACAACTGGAAAAACACCTATTTTGAATGGATGCGCAATATTCAGGATTGGTGCATCTCGCGGCAAATCTGGTGGGGGCATCGCATCCCGGCCTGGTATGACGAGCTGGGCAATATTTACGTCGGCAACTCCGAGCAGGCCATCCGCACCAAGCATAACCTGTCCGCCGACTATACGCTTAGGCAGGATGAAGATGTGCTGGACACCTGGTTTTCTTCAGCGCTGTGGCCTTTTTCTACGTTGGGCTGGCCCGAACAAACCCCGGAATTGGCCAAGCATTATCCGACCAGCGTGCTGGTGACCGGCTTTGACATCATTTTCTTCTGGGTCGCCAGAATGATCATGATGGGGCTGAAATTCCAGGGCGCAGTGCCGTTTAAGGAAGTGTATATACACGGTTTGGTACGTGATGCCGAAGGCCAAAAAATGTCCAAATCCAAAGGTAATGTCCTCGATCCGATCGATATAATTGACGGCATTGAGCTTAATGCGCTGGTAGAAAAACGGACAGCAGGCATGATGCAGCCGCATTTGGCCCAAAAAATCGAGCAAGCCACACGCAAGGATTTTCCAGACGGCATTCAATCTTACGGCACCGATGCCTTGCGCTTTACTTTTGCCTCGCTGGCATCGACAGGTCGGGATATTCGTTTTGACCTAGCCAGAACGGAAGGTTATCGCAACTTCTGCAACAAGCTCTGGAATGCTGCGCGTTTCGTGCTGATGAATACTTCGACTACGCTCAGTACAGGCACTTCAACTACGCTCAGTACAGGCACTTCAACTACGCTCAGTACAGGCACTTCAACTACGCTCAGTACA
>JAYTJI010000386.1:0-2076 GCA_043731245.1 Methylococcaceae bacterium
CGACCAAGCTCATGAAATCACTGGATTACGGTAAAGAATACCGTTACGCCCATAATGAACCGGAAGCTTATGCCGCAGGAGAAAATTATTTTCCTGAACGACTAGAAGGAACGCGTTATTACCAGCCTGTAGACCGGGGTCTGGAAATAAAAATAAAGGAAAAATTACGGCATTTGCAAGAATTGGATAAAGGCGGCTAAGCTAGAACAATTGCTGAATTACTGGGTTTTTACGCCGGACTCATCATGGATTTCAGCATACTCACTATCTCCCGCCGCGCCCTCTATTCCTGTTTCACTGACGTTCATTCTCGGCAACATTTACACCTCAGCCCATTGTTTTAAGGCAAACAAAACCGGCTCCAAAGTTTTACCAAACTCAGGCATCGAATATTCCACTTTGGGCGGCACTCCGGAATAAACCTTGCGCGAGAGCAAACCATCCCGTTCTTTTTTTTTCCTTTGGATTGTAAACTACTTAGGATAAATGTAAGATATTAGAGGCATAGAACGAACTATTAAAAAAATTATTAAATATTTTTCTCAGCAAAGGAATACCAAATGCATAAATTGCTTTTTTCCATAGTTATTGTTTCCATATTTAGTGGCTGCGCAGTACAAAAACCAATCGAATGGTCTGCTATTGGTGGTAGCCGCTCCGATGCCACTGTAAAACTGGCTTATAGCTATAAATACGGAACACCTAATCCCGACATAACCCAAGCAATTCATCTTGCCAAATCAAGATGTGCATCATGGGGCTATGCTAGTGCCGAGCTGTTTGGCGGCGAATCAAAAGTATGTAACGGCCAAGTAGAACCTGGGCTTTTGGGCGTGCCAAGGTGTACTGGTGAATGGACTGTAACCAAAGAGTTTCAATGCACCGGCGAAGGCAATGCCTCAACAACAAAGTCTTCTGAAGACTCAAGCGCTTCAGAGGCTGCTGAAGAACCAGTACAGCCAAAAAAGCACAAAAAACGAAAACGCTAGGGCACGAAGAAAGGGTCAGGTTTTGCAAAATAACATTTCATTGCCAAGCAGGACAGTATGGTTATGCAAGACCTGACCGTTCTATTTTGATACAGCACAAACCAAAGCTGCCGCAACTTACAACGCCGCAGCCGATTGTTTTGACCATCCCGTTAATGCTTTTTGGGATCGTTTCGGACGCAACACCATTAATCGGCTTAATCTAAAACCTGGCTCGCGGGTACTGGATGTTTGTTGCGGCAGAGGTGCATCAGCAATGCCTGCCGCCGAGCAAGTAGGCGTTACTGGGCAAGTTGTTGGCATCGACTTGGCTGAAAAATTACTGAATCTTGCGGATAGAAAAGCCAAAAATCAAGGCTTAACTAATGTTGAATTTCAACTGGGCGATATGCTTGAGACGGGCTTTGCCAATAACAGTTTCGATGCAGTAGTCTGCGTGTTTGGTATATTTTTTGTGCCGGATATGCCAATGGCTATTCGTGAGTTATGGCGGCTCTTACGCCCTGGAGGAAAACTGGCGATCACGACTTGGGGACAGGATTTATTTGAGCCTGCCAATTCGATATTTTGGAATGCCGTGCGTGACGTTAGGCCTAATCTGTATAAAGGTTTCAGTTCATGGGATTTCATCACCGAACCATCGATGCTCATGGTAATGTTAAACGAAGGTGGCATACCTGAAGCGACGATAATTGCCGAAGCTGGAACGCATTCTATTACCTCGCCGGAAGACTGTTGGACGATGGTGCTTGGATCGGGCTATCGCGGCTCTATTGAGCAGATGGAACCGGATGAGTTAGCGCTGGTTCGTCAAGCTAATTTTGAATTTATCACGAATGCCCAGATTCAAGAAGTACAAGCCAATGTGCTTTATGCCGTTGCCCAGAAGGTTTGATAAATATATCACAGTTGTCGTGGTCGATGAAATCAGCACAGATAACTGGGGCATTACTGAATTACCATGTTGATAGGTCGAAAAGGTCAACTAAAAGCCTCTTCCAATGATAAATGAGTCTGAAGGAGCTCTGTATTTCTAACGGTTGTGAGTCTGACAAGCGCTTAAACCTCGTTCATGATAGGAGGATGA
>JAYTJI010000387.1:0-4725 GCA_043731245.1 Methylococcaceae bacterium
TAGTGACTTTTGCTTTTACAATAATAAAGTCGTTGGCGATGGCGCTGTTCAACACACAGGCGACAATACTACAGGTGCCGGGGATGGCGACGACGAAACCGTCAAGGTTGAATTAGGCAAGATACCGGCTGACTTGGACAAAGTTGTTTTTGCCGTGACTATTCATGAAGCTGAAGCGCGTAAACAGAATTTTGGTCAAGTCAACCACGCTTATATTCGCATTGTTAATGAAGATGGCGGTCAGGAAATCGCCCGTTACGATCTAAGTGAAGACGCTTCAGTTGAAACGGCAATGATCTTCGGAGAAATCTACCGCGTTGGTACGGACTGGAAGTTCAAAGCCGTTGGACAAGGCTTTGCAGGTGGTCTTGGGCCCTTGGCTTCATCTTTTGGCGTGAGTGTTTGAGCCAGTAACAGGGTGTTTTCCGGTTTCGATGCAGCGTTTAATAAATTAATAAAGCACTCTGTATAGGTTAGGAGCCATCACAAATGCACCATCTTGAAACGCAGATTGATGCCTCAGTTGAGCGGGTCTGGTCATTGCTCGTTGACTTCCCGGCATATCCCCGATGGAATCCGTTTGTCCGTTCTATCGAAGGCATTCTTGAGGTTGGCCAGACATTAAAGGTGTTCATTCAACCGCCGGGAACCAAAGGCATGTATTTTCAGCCGACTGTGCTTTCGGTACACCCCAATTATGAACTTCGATGGAAAGGAAAGCTCTTTTTACCGGGACTGTTTGATGGCGAACACTGCTTTAAACTTGAAGAAAAACCTGAGGGTGGGCTTATCTTTCATCAAAGTGAAACATTCTCAGGCATACTTGTGCCCTTGTTTAGGCGTTCCTTGGATGGCTCTACCAAACAAGGCTTTGCTGCCATGAATGAAGCGCTCAAACGCGAAGCCGAGACGCCAGACGCCTAACCTTGCTACAGCCCTGTGACGCTGTGGTAAATGTCACACTATTTACATTAGGAACCTATTATTTATGGCTATTAATTTACAAAAAGGGCAAAAAATTTCCTTGTCCAAAGAATCCGGCGGCACGTTAAGTAAAGTGGTTATGGGCTTGGGTTGGGATGCTAAACAAAGCGGCGGCGGCATGTTGAAAGGCATGTTTGGCGGCGGAAGTAGCAGCTCTATCGATTTGGATGCGTCCTGTGTATTATTCAACGATGAGAATAAAGTGCTTGATACTGTCTATTTCGGGCAGTTAAAAAGTCGTGACGGTAGTATTGTCCATACGGGTGATAACCGTACTGGCGATGGTGACGGTGATGATGAGCAAATTATTGTTGATTTGGATAAAATCCCCGCAACCGTTAAAGCCTTGGTATTTACGGTGAGCTCCTATACCGGCCAAACATTTGATACCGTTGAAAATGCCTATTGCCGCATTGTTGATAACAGCAATAAAAATGAAATTGCCCGTTATACCTTAAGCGCTCAAGGCTCGCATACCGCGCAAATCATGGCAAAACTGTATCGCCATAACGGTGAATGGAAAATGCACGCAATCGGTGAAAACGGTACCGGGCGAACCATTGAAAACTTGTTACCGCAAATTATTGTCCATTTGTAATGAGGATTTGGTTTAACAAAACGTTTTCAACGATTGGCTCTGTCTTTAGAAATCTTCGTCAGTCAGTTCCGGTTGGCGAAGTCACCTTGATTTGTACCCATACGCATAGCAGCGCAGCGGCTTTTTTGGCAGCCGACGAAAATTATCTTGAACCTGCCGAATTGACAGGTCTGGCCTATCTTGAATGGTGCGTGGCTTTTTGTCATCAACACAATATTCAGTTATTTTGGCCCGGCAAAGAGGCTGTACTTATCAGTCAACATCACGTTTTATTTCAGGCAATCGGCACGCAGGTTATGTCTGTTGCAGAGCCTGATACACTCGCTTTGCTGCATGATAAGGCAGATTTTTATGCCGATCTGAGTCCGGATGTTGCACAATCTATGGATTTTATTGCGGTCAATAACTGTGAGAGCTTTGATAGCGCAGTTGCAGAATTATCAGCAAAACATGAAAGTTTGTGTGTTAAACCCGCCGTGTCGGTCTATGGCTTAGGCTTTCGGGTTTTAGACACCCAGCGCGACAGTATCACGCAATTACTTAAAGGTATTGAATACCAGATTCCTTTGCAAGAACTGCGGCAAGGCATGAACAATACCCCGCAATTTGCTACGCTGCTGGTTATGGAGCATTTGGGCGGGTCTGAATGGAGCGTTGATTGCGCCGGGCGACACGGTGAATTACTGTGCGCCGTGCAACGAAAAAAATCGTCCCTGGCAGGTCACGGGCAAACCATAGGCAACAATGCTGAAATACAGGGCATGGTGACCCGATTAACCGCACACTACCGGCTTAACGGTTTATTCAATATCCAGTTTAAAGAAGGCGTGAATGGCCCGCGATTATTGGAAATCAATCCACGTCCTTCCGGTGGCTTTGGTATGGCGTGTTTATCGGGCGCTAATTTGGCGCATATTGCTTTGCAAGGCATTAAGGGTGAAGTTTTCCAGCAACCTACTATTCATTATGGGCTTAGGGTGACTGAAATTAATACGCCGGTAGTTTTGCAGGAGACGTTATGAGTTTTTGCTTGATTTATTGTTTCCATGCACCAGCGTTGCTTTTATAAAGTGGGCTTGTCGCGCTGTTGAATTATGTCGATATTAAGCAATATAATTTTTGATAATTATGTTCAAAATTCACAAATTGGCACATGGAAAATATTGGCTGAGATGTTTTATTGTGGCGGTTTGAATGCGTTGTGCGAAAATGACAAGCGCTCTTCGCCATTCATCCATCGCTATATCAGCAAGACCCAGTAAAACTTCCGGTTAATGCCTTGTTTCAGATGGATTAACAACGCTTTCTTGAGTTAATAAGGTTTCTACATCGACGCTATCAAAAGCATAGTGCTGACTACAAAATTCGCAGTCTACTTCAATGGAACCCTGTTCCTGTAAAATATTGATCAGCTCCTCTTCGCCCAATGCGCGTAAGGTTCTCTCAACTCTTGATCGGGAACAGGTGCATTTAAATTCAACCGGTTCAGCATCAAACAACCGGACTTTTTCTTCATTAAACAATCTATACAGCAGGTTTTCACAGTCTAGCTCAAGCAATTCCTGCTCCTTGACAGTGCCTGCCAGTATTTCGATACGCTCCCAATCAGCCTGATCGTTATTTTGTGCGGGCAGTTCCTGTAATAACAAGCCAGCCGCATGGGTTTCATTAGCAAACAGCCAGATGCGGGTTTTAAGTTGTTCAGATTGTTCAAAATAAGTTTGTACGGCAGCTGCTAAGTTTTCACCTTGTAGCGGCACGATACCTTGATAAGGCTGGGCGTTATCAGGCTCGATGGTTATTACCAGCCGCCCTCGTCCAAATACAGTTTCTAATGATCCCAAGGGAACATGATCATTACTCCGTATCAATCCACGGATCTTTTTATCATGTGTAGACTGTGCAACCAGTGCTTTAAAGGCACCATCACCTTGTGCCTGAAGTATCAT
This sequence comes from Methylococcaceae bacterium, assembly GCA_043731245.1. GTDB lineage: Bacteria > Pseudomonadota > Gammaproteobacteria > Methylococcales > Methylomonadaceae > Methylobacter_C. Next base: position 3,532 of record JAYTJI010000387.1, read on the forward strand.
CGAGCCTTTAAATTTAACGGTTGCTGATAACATAACAACAGCCGCTAACGCCTGTCCCAATTGCAGTTGTGCATTTTGAGGGCCTTGTTGATGTTGTTTGGCCGCTTGCCAGCTTGTTGTTAATTTGACCCACTCACCTCTAATACCTAAATCTTCAAATAAAAAACGATGTAATAAATCTTGTTCTGTCATGACTCTCTCATTAAAAATATCTGCTTTGTTATAATCAAAAATTCCAGTAAGCTAAAACTTAATACACTTGAATTCTTCTACCAAAATACCATAAGCCATGATTTTTTCATCAAAAAAGCTTACTTTACCTGAGCCATCGCAAGCATTGCCTGGCCGGGATGTTGCAATGCCTATTAGTAATAAACATTTTGTAACGGGTAACCCGATTGCGCCGCCTTTCCCCCCAAATCTGCAACAGGCATTGTTTGGCCTGGGTTGCTTTTGGGGAGCGGAACGAAAGTTCTGGCAACATCCCGGTGTTTTTAGCACGGCCGTTGGCTATAGCGGCGGTTATACGCCTAACCCGACGTATGATGAGGTATGCACCGGTTTAACCGGGCACAACGAAGTTGTCAAAGTTATTTTTGATCCGGCATTGACGACCTATAGTGAGTTACTCCAGCTGTTCTGGACTTCACATAACCCTACGCAGGGTATGGGGCAAGGCAACGATACAGGTACACAATATCGATCTGGAATTTACACGGATACCCAGGAGCAACTCGATGAAGCGCTTGAATCAAAAAAACATTATCAGCAGCTGCTTACACTAGCAGACTTCAATCAAATAACCACTGAGATCATGCCTGCCAGCATATTTTATTATGCAGAAGATTATCATCAGCAATATCTTGCCAAAGAACCTATGGGGTACTGCGGGTTGGGTGGATTAGGCGTGACTTTCGATTAATGCCTGTTTGTGCCAGACAAAAAAAAGGCGGTTAAAGAAAACCGCCTTAAAGGTATTTAGGAGTGATATAACGCAACTTTCAGCTAGAAAGCTTTTTTAAAAGCTTTAAAAGTTAGATTAATAATAGCAGTAGATAATGCAAATAAAAATGTGACATATTGTCGCAGCCTGTTATTTAAGGTATAAGGCAAAAAAATCTTGCCCCTTTGGTCTTGTGCCTTTACCCTTTATGCCTTGCGTTCCCTTACATTCCTAACTCCCTCCTACTGTAG
>JAYTJI010000388.1:0-3070 GCA_043731245.1 Methylococcaceae bacterium
AAGTGGGGTTTGCTGTAAATTACGCAAACCCTGCATTAAATCTCTATCCGGTGTAGCCAGCGTGATTGGCTTTGTTTAAAAACTGGGAAACTTCAGTTACAAGATTTCCAAGATTAATTTGGTGGAAGGCAGAACTTTTAAAAGCTACACCACCCTACGCCAGTTGCAACACCAAGCCCAACACATCTTGCTGCACTATAGTGTCAGAATTTATTACAGTGCAATAATATCCGAGTAGTTACGGAATGTTCGTTACTTTCCATAAAATAACCACTAAAATCTTTATTTAACATATCGTTATAGATTTTAAACCTTGCAGCCAGTGACATTTTCATTGCTGTATTCCTGTTATTTAGTGCAGGGAAAATCCAGAAAAATAGCCGGATACGCTACTAATAAAGCTAAAAGTGTCAGCTCTTTTTACTGGATGGTTATTTTTTTGGATAGCATAAAGAATATTTTTTTCATCATATTGATTTACATGGAAAATATTAATATGGCATAAATAATGCTTAAATAATTTTACTATTTAAATTTAATTGGAGATTATGATGAAAAAAAAGTTTTTTTTCATTGCTCTTACAGCATTATTAAGCCAACCTGCGTTTAGCGCCCCGATATTACACACTTCAGACTTCATCAACACAGGGGATCGAACGAACTTTGTTGATTTTGAGTCGATTGGAACCACAGCAACCTTCGGCAGCACATTTACGCAAGACAGTGTTACTGTAAATCAAGTGAACGGAGCCACTGGTAGCATATGGTCGACTTGTAGCCTGTCATGCTGGTTTTCTAATAATACAGCCACTTGGTATCCAAACGGAGGTGATTTTGGCTGGACGGAAATAGTGAAAGCTGATGCCTCGGATTTCTTAAATATCGGCCTGGATTTAGGTTCTGGCTTTAGCTGGGGTGGGCAATCGGTACAGTATGAGCTGCTTGATGATGGTTTAAGTGTTCTGCTGGGCTTTATCACTACACCAACCAGCGCTGATGGCTATATCGGTTTTTCAGGGGGTGGTTTCGATCAAATTAGACTTCGGAATACATTTAGTAGCGGCAATTTTGGCGATGGCGCATTGAATGCCTTAGCAATTGACAACATCGAACTTTCTGGAACAGTACCCGAACCAGGCACACTTGCTTTACTGGGGCTTGGGCTTGGGTTCATAGGCCGGATTTTCACTGCGACACCACAAAGATTAAGAACTGCGCCAACACCCGCAAACGAAAATGACATGGCCCAGCCCACGTTATTTTCAATGTCAAAAATGTACGAAGGTAATGAAGTGGGCCGTAGATCCTTCGATATTATCTTCTTGACGCCGCATTCAACATCTCTATCCAGTACCAAACCGGAATAGAAGCGACACCCTGAACAGGTGTCTGCCAGCCGATTTTAGCAATAGCAATAGCAATAGCAATAACATCAACCTCCCCACTTTCCGGCGCATTGACTTTAAAGAACCTCTAAAAATTGCACCGTTAGAGGTTTCCTTTATCCTGCACTAATCGCTGCGACAATTCTGGCTGCAACAGCGAATAAACTCCATCTAAATATTGCTGGGGTTCTTTGTTGCCCACCACCCCTTCTTTAATACTTACAAATACGCCGTCATGTCCATTACCGGGTATTCGATAGGTAGGTGCAGAAATCGCAGTGAACACAGGCACTTCGGCTTTCTGTGCCTAGGCAGTTTTTCTCATAATATTAGCATGTAGGACTGATGTCATCGGCGGAACTAATCAAAAAATTATCCGTACTATCCTGACGGACAACCGTGATGGACAGGCCTCAGCGATACATTGTCAAATCCCAAATATATATGCTTGATCGAGGTAGAAAAATCGAAATAGACCCATGAAACTAGCAGAAACACCAAAAAAACCATACCCTATAAATAATTACCTGGATGAAACAATAGGTGTGGCCTACTGGCTCATTGTATAATTTGGATTCATATTTTTACTGTCTATAACAACTAAGGATTACTTGACGTATGACTCCAGAAAAACGCTCCATACGCCGTCGTGGCATTTATTTACTACCTAATTTATTCACTACGGGAGCTTTGTTTGCTGGTTTCTATGCGATTACTTCGGCAATGGGCGGGCGTTTTGAGACCGCTGCGGTAGCTATTTTTGTGGCAATGGTTCTGGACGGGCTGGATGGCCGTGTGGCCCGATTAACGAATACGCAAAGTGAATTCGGCGCTCAATACGATAGCTTGTCGGACATGGTTTCGTTTGGTGCAGCCCCTGCCCTGGTCATGTATTTATGGGCATTTTCCAGCCTGGGTAAAGTAGGTCTGTTTGCTGCCTTTGTTCACATGGCGGGCGGCGCTTTGCGGCTTGCCCGCTTTAATACGCAATTGACCTCAGCAGATAAACGTTATTTTCAGGGCTTACCCAGTCCGGCAGCGGCTGCTATTCTTGCCGGGTTTATCTGGATTTGTTTGGAGTATGGCTATGATATAGACATAGTCAAATATGTTGCGTTAGTGTTAACGGCCAGCACCGGTTTATTGATGGTCAGTAATTTCAGGTATTCGAGTTTTAAAGAAATCGATTTGAAAGGTAAAGTGCCTTTTTTTATGGCTATTGCCGTTATGTTGGGTATTTCTTTTGTAATGGCGCAGCCGACGATGTTGTTTTTGTTGTTCCTGGCTTATGCAATTTCGGGGCCAGTTGTTACCCTGGTGATGCGGAGACGCAGATTACATGCACGCAAATCGTAAAATCTGCTTGAGGGCAAATTATCATTGGCGTATAGTCATCACCATGATTATTCAATATGCCCCCTATTTCGAAAGCACTTTTACTGGCGCAACGGCTGCCAAAGTAAATTTGTGTGCATCGCTATACCTCCCTTTAAGATTCCTGCCCTGATGGGCATACAATCTTTTTCATTCATTCGTTAGTTAAATCCCCTTATAATTTATATCAACGTACCCGTTGATGTATTCATCGACTGCATGGATGCAGGAGGTAGTGCAATGCAGGAGCAATTGCCGAGAATGGAGTTTTTTATGAAAGACAAGTTAATTATATTTGATACAACCTTGCG
>JAYTJI010000389.1:0-1206 GCA_043731245.1 Methylococcaceae bacterium
CGCACAATCGCCTAGTTTTAGACAATATCTACGGCAGAACTCAATCAATATACAAACAATAGAGGCAATTCTAAAAAAATGGGCAGAACTTATTTCTGCTGCCACCTTTGATGAATTTATCGGCAATACCGACCGTCATATTGGTAATCTTTTGTTTGACAGTAAAAGTATCACATTGATTGACCATGGCTTAGCGATTAAAGAAACTCATCGTCATAACATGCCCAATGATCCAAATTTGCTATTTGGTATAGTAAAAAATGAAGATGAATTGGCTAAGACAAGATATAAAAAATCGGCTTATAATAAATTAGAGTCTTATGGGAAAATCCCTTTCAATATGCTTGCGGCAAAGACTTTCGCAACTGATTATATGGATGATAACAGCATCAATAATGTCGTCGATTTCTTGCGAAACCGTATTGATTACATGACCGATCATATTGCTTACCAGCTAGGTATGGAAAATAAACAACGAGCCTTAAGATGAATACACTTGCATCAAGAATAAACAAAAGCCCCCGCATCAAAGGCGAATGGCTACCCATTTATATTGAGCCTATCCACATGTCAGGTGAAAGATTTACTATAGCCATTGCAGCGATTGCAAATACAGGTGAGGTGGATGTATTTAAAACAATAGATTCCAATTTAATTAAAGCCATGTACCAAGATCGGTCTGATGAAATATTAGGTATTATCGATTTTGCTCTTGGTTCATTAAAGCAATTTATCGCGCAAGAAAAAAGCTTGCAACATTGGCATTCGCCTCTCTCAGGTATCATCAAAGGAAAAGTCACTCAAGCTGAAGGCCTCGAATTTCAACACATTCTTAATCAAGGCATCCAACGCTGCTCAAGCTTGTCAGGACTTTATACAGGACGAGAAGAAGAAAATGACGAGCAAGAACAAGAGCAGCGAGTAGGATCAGCAATCAAAACATGTCTCATCAATATTAATTCAGATTATAAAAGTTGTTTTAATAAGATTATTAATCTTAATGATGCTCGAAAAAGACGCTACAGTTTTATTTATAAACAATATGTCACTAATGTTGCTGTTGCAACTAACAGTGCATCGCTGGACAGGGCGTTGGTAAAAGTTATTGACATTAACGATCTGAAAGAAGACCTCTCGTCTGTGTATGAAAATATGGAAATCATTATTACCGCTCCCATAAACAAACCGATAAACAGCTCTATCGTA
>JAYTJI010000390.1:0-5918 GCA_043731245.1 Methylococcaceae bacterium
CCTTTTTTGGTGACGATATGCAAAAAACGCGGGCCGGAGATGTGTTTCAGGTTCTCCAGCGTCGGTATCAGCATATCCAGGTCATGGCCGTCAATCGGGCCAATATAGTTAAAACCGAGCTCTTCAAACAAGGTGCCCGGCACGATCATGCCTTTCATGTGTTCTTCAGTCCGCCTCGCCAGTTCCCAGACGCTGGGCATTTTACTCAAGGCTTTTTTGCTTTCTTCGCGCATCGATGAATAAAATTTGCTGGATAATATCTTGGTCAGGTAGTTATTCATCGCCCCGACTGGCGGTGAAATTGACATGTCGTTGTCGTTCAGAATCACCAGCAGATTGGCATCAATAGCGCCCGCATGATTCATGGCCTCATAAGCCATGCCACCGGTAATGCTGCCGTCACCGATAATCGCCACCATCTGTTTGTCTTCACCTTTCAGTCCCGAGGCTATCGCCATGCCTAAGGCGGCGCTGATCGAGGTGCTGGAATGACCAACACCAAAGGCGTCGTATTCGCTCTCTGCCCGGCTGGGGAAGGCCGATACGCCATTTAGGGTGCGAATAGTGGTCATCCGCTCTTTGCGTCCGGTCAGAATCTTGTGCGGATACGCCTGATGACCGACATCCCAGACTAACTGATCCGACGGGGTGTCGAACACATAATGCAGGGCTACAGTGAGTTCGACGGTGCCCAGTCCCGCCGAAAAGTGGCCGCCGGAAATGCTCACGGTGTGGGTTAAATACTCGCGCAGCTCTTTCGCCAGGGGCTTTAGCTGGCTTTTGCTGAGCTTGCGGACATCGGCGGGGCTGTGGATGCCGTTAAGCAAGGGGTAATCAGGTAATGTATTCATATTAATATAGGGGCTCACGATAGAACATCAGGATGATGCCAATCTGAAACAGGGCGGCAACAGAAATAAAACCGGCAATATCCCTGCCCGGCCTGTCCAGTTTTAATTCCAGCCAGCGACCACAGGCCAAAATAAGGGAAAAAATACCCATTGTGGTATGCCCAACCTGGATAAGAAATGCGCTTTTTGCTTGAAATCCAACATGTGAATGGGTCAGCAACATTAATCCGCCAAATGCTGCCAGCAAGGGAAATACGAAGGGTAGTTTACTATCGGATTTTTTGGTCATTCTGGCGCTCAGTTCAAAAACACCCAGTACAAACACCAGCAAAGTCGCAATTCTATGTTGTAACACTTCACCGTTATTAAAGGTGCTGTCCCAGAAGCTTATCGGCCCCAAAGGCCAACTTTCAGCATCACTGCGAAAAAACAGAAAAATACCCAGACCGACAAAGCCTAATGGCCAATAGCGGGTTAATGGCAAATAGTTATTGAAGACTGACAAGGCCATCGGTAAACGCTTTGCATAAGAGAGCATGGCGAAGAAACTCATCGTCGTCAGGAAAATTCCGGCGATGTTGTGATTATAATTTGACCATTCGGTTGCAGCCATTGATGGGACTTGACCAATAATTGCGACACGCCCCGCTTCTCCAGCTATCAGTGCAGTATGACTGGGAGAACTGGTTTGGGGGATTTGCGGGTTAAAGGTGTTTAACACCTCCTGCCAGCTTGCCGTCAAGTTGGAAATATCAATCGAAGGTGGTTGTGAAGCGAGACTGGCAGCGGTAAACAATAAAGTAATTAAAACGAAAGTTTCTGCTTCAATATAATAAGGGACTCTGTTGTTCAAAGCATAATGGTCGCCGGAAACGCCATACTCCAACACTGCGCTTTTGTTCAACCAGGCAAAGCCCAAGGCAAGAGCCAATAAGGTTACTTTTACCATTAATAAATTGCCGTAGCCTGTGCCGACCAGACCGTTCCAGGTATCAATGTATTGCCAGGCAATGGGCACGCCAGAGATGAGAATCATAGCAACAGAAGCTATGCCAAACTTGGAGAATCGGCGTAGCATTACAGGCCATAATTCGGCTGAAACCTGTTTATTTTGGCGTAATAGCCAAAGATTAACCAACTGAAAAATACCGCCGACCCAAGCCGCTGCGGCCAGTTGATGAATAACTGTCAGCGACATTAAAATCACTTGATTGTCAAAACGTCCCGCCGCATGCACCAACCATGCGCCTGAAATAATCATCGGTAAGGCGACAACGACCGCCGTTGTCCAGTGCTGCTTAGAAAAAGGATTTTTACTCAGATATTGATGGCAATAGACCGCTAAAGCCACTGTGAGTATCGTGCGAACAATGCCGCCAATAAATTGAGTCGTGCCTGCGAACTCAGGAAACGGCCAACGCTCCAGCACTGCTGCCATTAACCAGATTTTAAGGATTATTTTAAAAAGTTGCGCTGCAGCCAGTAAAAAACCGCCTTGGTAGATAAGTGTTATGGTTTTTTGCAGCAACACGGCATTGTATCCGTCCTGGTTATTCCATGGGCGTAACACAAAAAATCCCCAGAACAGGCCACCGATTGTTAGTGAATAACAAATCAGGTCAAATCCGCCTATCAGGGAATCGAGAAAATCAGCTATGCCCGCCATTGTTTGTCCTATTGGGTTACTGAAAAATGAATGACATCCTCAGTTAAATGTCCGTCAGCAGCAAAGACTTTAAATCTGAGGGCGTAATCACCTGGGGCCAACGGGGGAATATGAACAATGATTTGTCCCTGCTTGCTGCCGTTTTCTGCTTCTAATAAGTTATGTTTATCGCCTTTACGCACTAAAAAAATTTGCGATAAACCCAGCTCTATTTTGGAATTAAACGTCAGCTCTACTTTATCTTTTTGGTTAGCATGAATGGGCGCAATTTTTAATGAATAATCCGTTATCACAGCATGAGCGAAAACCAATGCCGTCTGCCCCAAAGACAGCAATAACAGGATTAACCGTACCCGATTTTTCATAATCCTTTCCTCAATTATTTTTTTTGTTTTTTAAAGCATGACTGGCTAAATTTTTCCCTAAATCCCAAATAGAGCCGGGGATTTGATGGGTATCCGCAATGGCTTTATCGAAGGCGCTAACAATATGGTCACGATCTTTTTGCGTCAGATTTAATGGCGGCAACAGTTTGACCACATTCATGCCATGCCCTGCAACCTGAGTGAGTATGTGGTGGTCTTTAAATAACGGGATGGTGACCATCTGACAGAACAAGCCTTTATTGGCGGCTTCCAGCATCGCCCAGGCCGCTTTTAGCGTCAGGCTTTTTGGGGATTGAAATTCAATGGCGATCATCATGCCTTTGCCGCGTGCTTCTTTCAAAAACTCATACTTTCCAGACAACGCGTTTAAACTGTTAATAATATCAGTGCCTGTTTTTAAACTATTTTCTACCAGTTTCTCTTCTTCTATTACACGTAGCGTGGCGAGACCTGCGGCCATCGCCAAATTATTTTTACCAAAGGTTGAACCATGCACGACAGCTCTGTCCATACGATTAAAAACCGTATCCATGACTTTATGAGTCATGGCCACCGCACCAACTGGCACAAAACCGCCGGATAAGGCTTTAGCCATACAAATCATATCCGGCTTAACATTCCAATGATCGATAGCCCAGAATTTGCCAGTGCGTCCCAAGCCTGTTTGCACTTCGTCGGCGACAAACAAAGTCCCGTATTTTTTACAGAGGCGTTCAACTTCAGGTAAATAATGATCATCAGGCACATTAACGCCTTTGCCCTGAACAGGCTCGACGATAAACGCGGCAACGTCTTTATTGCTTAAGGCCTTTTCCAGTGCCTCAATGTCATTAAAAGGAATAGAACTGCATCCTGGCAGTAGCGGGCCGAAACCTTCACGGAAAATTTCTTCGCCATTCAAGGATAGCGCACCCATCGTCAAACCATGATACCCGTGTTCGCAAAACACTATTTTTTCACGCTTGGTAGTGTAACGGGCAAATTTAATGGCGGCTTCTACTGCCTCAGTTCCGGAATTGCAGAAAAATATCTTATCGAGATTATCTGGTGTCGTTTTCAGAAGCTCTTTAGCCAGTAAGCCGCTCAATATAGAAACATCCAACTGCACAAGATTCGGCAATTCCAGCGTTAAAGTTTCTTTTAACGCGTTAATAACGGTAGGGTGGTTACGGCCAATAGCGAATACGCCAAAACCACTTAACAAATCCAGATACTCAGTACCCGTCTGATCATAGAGATATTGCCCAACAGCTCGTTGATAATGGCGATCGTAACCTATGGTCTTTAACATTCTGACCATTTGGTTATTAAGATGCTGCTCGTGCAAATCAAATTTATCAGTGCTATGTTGAGCAAAAAGTTCGGCAATGCTAAAAGTCATTTATACCTCTTGTTGATGTTCTTGTACTGCTAAAAGCATGGAAAAAAGAATTTTTCGTTAGTTGTGAAGGTCTACGCCGCTATCGTTGTTTATACCATTAAAATCAATTACATCAAGATGATTGGCAATGGCTTTTAGCGTTTTCTTTGCAGCATTAAAATGCAGACCCAGCTTTATTAAGCCAGGTAATTCAGCGGGGTGTAGGACTAAAAACAGTAACAATTTGCTCATCACAATATCGCCCCCCTCATTAAGCGAGTAATTAATAGCTCGGGGCAAATCCATAGCAATCGGGTCGGCTATGGCCCGAATAGCCAAAAAGGGCAATGTACATCTTCCTGCAACCTTAGCTATAGCGACACTTTCCATATCTACCGCAACAGCACCTGTTGTTGATTGCAGTTGTTTTTTGTCTTTACTGGACGAAACGATGCCCTTACTCTCAGCCAAACAACCCGTATGAACGGTTACAAACGTTGCCAGTCTATTTTTAACGTCGTTATGCCAATCGGTAGAGACGCAAAATTTTGAGTCCCTGCAACCTTCGGCATCTATCAGCTTATCGGCCAAGATCAAATCCCCTGGTTTTAGCGACACATTAAGAGCGGCGGCACAACCCCAACTTATTAGCCGGGTTGCCCCTTGCGCGACGAGCAAATCAGCCGCAGCTTCCGCATTGATAGAACCCGCGCCAGAATAAGCAAGCAGTAAATTATCCGCAATAAACAGGCAACTCCCTTTATCGATTTTTTTTGACGTCAGGGTAGTCAGCTCTTCAGGTAAAGCAACAACAATACCGGTGATCACTTTTTGCTAAGTTCATTACGATAGCGAGCTAATGCCCAAAGCGGGAAAAACTTGTCGTAACCGTGGTATTTAAGATAAAAAACCTTGGGAAATCCAGGCGCAGTAAAACATTTATCATTCCAAACGCCATCTGCTTGCTGATGATGCAAGATAAAATCAATTCCTGCTTTTACTTCCGGGCTGTGCGCTTCGCCTGCCGTCATCAGTCCTAACACAGCCCATGCCGTTTGGAATGAGGTGCTAAAACGATAGCTGCCGCTAAAACTAATATCGTGATAACTGTAATTATCTTCACCCCAACCGCCATCTTCACGTTGTACGCTTTTTAACCATTTAACGGCTTTGGCGTACATCGGATCATTTTTAGGCAGATCGGTTTGCTCCAAGCCAAGTAAAGCAGACCAGGTACCATAGATATAGTTGGTTCCCCAACGCCCAAACCAGGAGCCATCCTGTTCTTGTTCACTTCTGATATAAGCAATAGTGCGTTCTAATGCTGGCAAATATTCATCATGATCCTGAGCAACTTTAGCCATTAACATGGCACAACGGGCGCTAACATCCGAGGTAGGGGGGTCTAATAACGCCCCGTGATCAGCAAATGGGATTTCATTGAGATAGTAACAAGTGTTATCAACATCAAAAGCACCGTAACCGCCATTTTTGGATTGCATACCTACTATCCAGCGGGTTGCCCGATGTATAGATTCATCCAAGTCAGGTAAGCGAGATTCTGCCATGGCAAAGCCAACGATAGCGGTATCATCAACATCGGGATAATGAGGGTTTTCAAACTGGAATGCCCAGCCTCCACCCGCTAAATCAGG
>JAYTJI010000391.1:0-1828 GCA_043731245.1 Methylococcaceae bacterium
TAGCCCGGTTCTTGCTTGCGTTCGTTAGTATCGGGTTGTTGTTTGCTTTGTTGCGTTTTGTCGATGACTTTACGGGCGATTTCCATTTCCGAATGCGGCGAGCGCTTGGCGAGGTCTTCAATAGCGTGACGATAACGGTCACGGGTCAGGAAATCCATCGCAGCGTAGCCGTCGTGAACGCGCAGACAAGCATCAGCCAGACTCACATCTTCGACGAATTGCGGCCAATCAAATGCGGAAATAGCCCGCATACTGGTAATGATATTGCGTACAGTCAGGTTGCCGGCGATCTGGGTGGCATGTTCCCGTTGCACAATTTCATCGAGGCTGAGGTCTTGTTCGTTTAACCATTCATTCAGGAAGTCCAGGGAAACCACGGTGCCTGGATGCGGATCGTGCAAACGCTGCAAAATCTGCACTACGTAGGCCTGACGCAGCGGTGGCGCAGGCAGTTCTGCTTCCAGACCGGGAGGCTCTGGCTTATCGCTTTCAGCGGCAATACGTTCGATATGATCCATAAACGTGTCCGCCAGCTCCCGGCCAGTTTGCGAACGCATGATGCGCACTGCCAAGCGGCGCAAATTTTCGACCAATAACACCCGTAGCGTAATGGGGATCGCCCAAAGTTCACCCAGAGTGAGTGGATCGACGCTTTGATAAGCCTTTACGAAAAGCGTTAACATCTCTGAATCAAAGCGGCTATCGGTATGAGCCACTAATGCCCAGGCAATGCCATAGACACGGGGATAACCGGTAAGCACACCTTCAGATAGCTTAGGCAGTTCCCGGTAATAGCTTTCGGGCAAGTCGCCGTAAATGTCGCTGACTTGCTCTTCGAGTACATGAAAGTTGTCCAAAAGCCATTCCGCTGCGGGCGTGATGGCGTGTTGTTCATGCACCGCCTTAGCAACTGCTTTATAGGCTGCAAGCAAAACCCTGGCATTCTCGCGCACCCGTGGAATTACTTTTTGTCCTGCTTTAAGAGTGCTGATTTTCTGAGCTAGCGCCAAACTTGCCGCATGTTGTGCTAGCCGTTCAGTGCTGAATAACTCAAAGCGGATGGGAATTTCGTCGCCACCCGGATGGTCAACTCTAACGTGCTTTCTTTGTTCTTGCCGCTTTGCCATGGTTTGATTCTCCGAACCTAAAAATAAAAATAAGCAAGCCACCAACTGTGATAGATTCTGGCTGCTCCTAGCTGCCAAAACCAACTCGCTAACGCGACAACCCTCGACGTTCGGTTGCGGTGTTAGGCTTGAAGCTTATGACTACGTTTATTCAACGACATTCGGCTACACACCCAGCATTCGCACTTTTAATACTTATTGACTTTCAACTTGAACATATAGCTTTTGCATAATCCACGGGATATTGGATAACGCATACTGGCTGACTTATTGAAAGTATACAGATGAAGCTGTTTAAGAGGTTAGATTCTGCCCATTAAGATCAAGATTATTAAGATGATCAAAATCAGCCCGATTCCACCGCTGGGTCGATAACCCCATCCTCGACTATGTGGCCAAGCCAGGATAACACCAATGAGCATCAGGATGATAATGACAAGTAAGATTGTGCCTAGTGACATGGTTGTACTCCTGTTAGAAATAAAACATTAGATTATTGCAAAGACAGTTATGGCCTTGCCTTTTAGGGCAACCACATCACTTAATGCTGTGGCCCATTAGCCCCAAGACACCCACAACGATCAAATAGATGGCCACAAAATAATTTAAGAACCGTGGCACCAGTAAAATTAATATCCCTATCACAAGTGCTAGCAGGGGTTCGATTGCAATATTCATTGAGTTCTCCTTAAATGTTAAAC
>JAYTJI010000392.1:0-10285 GCA_043731245.1 Methylococcaceae bacterium
ACAGATCCCATTAATGTCCAGGCTCTAGGCAGGCCTGCCAGAGGGAGCATTCCCGTCACTGGCGGTGAATTAACACAGCGGCCTACCGAGGTTGCCGGGGTTATATTCGGGGACAACGGTACCCAGCATGTCATTACCGATTTATATAAGTTTAAAGTAGGTTATGACTTAACGGAAGAGTTGCAAGCACGCTTTACCATCGCTTATGAAGAAAGGGATAACCGAAATAATGAGCCGCTATCGCTATTAAGGAATTCGGCAGGAAACCCCGTATACAGAGGCGCAGTCAATCTAAATGGTCAAGGCTTTACCGTACCCAATAATGCGTTTGGCGCCAATATACTGGAGCGCCAATCGCTTAATTACGGTTTAAGTTTAAAAGGTAAAATATCTGAAAACTGGAGTATTGATACGAGCGCCAGTTATTTCGATCCCTTCAAAAACATTGCTATTGCTTCGACATTTTCCCCTAAAGATATTTTCGCAGGCAATACTGGCCAAGGTTTGATCACGGACACAGAGGTTTATTGGGCAACCTATGATGGCAAATTGGCGACGGATAAGTTTCTGGGCCGTGACGATTTGTCTTTTTTGGCGGGCTACCAATTTGTGCATGGCGGCACTAATACAAAAGTATATGACACCCCCAGTTACACGCAAGCGAATAAAGGTTTCTTAAGAAGTGATGCAGGCGGCCAAACGCAAACCAACAGTGTTTTCTCACAGCTGGACTGGCGCTTTTTGCCTGACTGGAGCGTTATGGCCGGCGCCAGGCTGGATCACTGGCAAGCTATTGGCGGTCACAGTCGTGTATTTGTTAACAATCCGAATACACCCACAGACGATAGAACGCTCCCAAGCGAATTTGCTGACCGCGATGCCACGCGCATCTCACCTAAAGCGGCACTGGAATTTACACCGGATAAATGGACGTTCCGCTACTCGTTTTCCAGAGCCTATCGCTTCCCGTTTGCAGAAGAACTATTCACCGCAAGCAATAGCTTTCTTGCTCAAAATATCTCTGACCCTAATTTAGGGCCTGAAAATGGAAACTTCCATAATTTTTTAACCAAGTACGATATTCCAGGCGGCTTTATTCAAGCCAGTTTTTTCTATGACACTATTGAAAATGAAATTTTCAATATTACGCGATTCAATGTCCCCGATAATTTCGGCAATAGCCGAAATATCAGCACCTTTCAGGCGCTAGGCAAAACTGAAACCATAGGCGCAGAATTGGTTTATCAACAAAACGACGTATTGGGCTTGCCTGTTGACTTATTCGCAACGACTACATTCATCAATAAAAACATCACTCAAGATGCAGACTTTGGGGGCAGAAGGCTTCCGCGTATACCCAAGTTACAAACGGTTGCAGCATTAACTTATCACATTTTGCCGGTATGGAACGCTACCGTCGATGTCCGCTATCGCAGTGATATTTTTCAGACCTTTGATAATAGTGATACGGCAGCAAACGTTTTTAATGGCTCTGACGAATATACCTTTGTTAACTTTAAAACCAATTATGACTTGCCATTAAATTCAAAACTTAAAAGCACTCTTTCCGTAGGCGTGGATAATATTTTGAATCAGGATCGTTATGAAAACAACCCGCTTGCCCAACGCTCTTATTACGCAAGCTTATCGCTTAAATACTAAGTGCAACACCTAAAATAACTATTGCGCCGCACAATGTGCGGCATTTAAACGCTACATTTATAACAACAACTACAGGGGAAACCATGACACACACTAAACCGCCTTATCCGCTCAATCCACGCCATACGCTGATCTGTTTACTAATGCTGACGGCTCCATTGGCTGTTGCCGACACCAAGCACACTGCGGGCGGAAAAAAAATCACCGCTGACAATAGTACAGAAGAATTATCGGAAATAACGGTAACCGAAAAAATAATCCCGACTGCTAAAAATACCTACAAGCTACCAAACACGACAGAAAGCATCACCCGCGAAAAAATCGACAATACCATCAATGCCTTTAATGTCGAGGATGCTCTTAAATACCTGCCTAGTATACAGTCACGCAAACTTTATATCGGCGAGCGCAATTCGTTGATAGGTGGGCGTACTTCGGGGCCAGGCCTCACTGCCCGCGGCTTGATTTATGCCGATGGCATTCTGCTGTCTTCGTTGCTGGGCACTGGCCATAATGGCACTGGTGCGCCGCGCTGGAATATAGTGTCGCCCTCGGAAATTGAGCGGATCGATGTGTTGTACGGACCGTTTTCGGCGGCGTATCCAGGTAATTCTATCGGCGGCGTGATTGACATTACAACGCGTTTACCGGAAAAATTTGAGGCGGGTGGCGAAATAAAATCGGCTTGGCAGGATTATAATAGATTCGGCAGTAAAAGGGTTTTCGATAGCCAGATATATTCTTTCAATGTTGGGAATCGTTACAAAGACCTGTCATTCCGTTTTGATGTGAGCCATATAGATAGTAACAGCCATCCTCAAACTTTAGTGAATCCTATTGTTTCAGCAACCACCCCAGGAGTTGGTACGCCGGTAACGGGAGCCATTGCTAATCAAAATGCGCAGGGTGTTGATGCGCTGGTGCTGGGCGCGGCCGGGCTCAATCACACGGTGCAGGACAACTTTAAATGGAAACTGGGCTACGACCTCACCCCGACCATCCATGCGGCGTACACGCTGGGACTATGGCAGAACGATGCTAACGCAGGTTTTGACAGTTTTTTACGCGATGGCGCCGGAAATGTCGTCAATAGCGGTAACGTTAATATTGGCGGAAGAACCTACTCTCTTAATGGTAGTTTCGTAGAAAACAGGAATGAACAGACGCACTGGTCGCACGGCATAAACCTTAAATCCGATACCGGCGGCGTATTCGATTGGAATTTGTCGGGCAGCGTGATTGAATTCGGCACGGATCTTACCCGAAACTCGACACAAACGCCTGCGCAAGCCGCCAACAATGGCCCCGGCAGGGTAACCAGTTTAAGCGGGAGCGGCTGGCAAACCGCAGATGCCAAGGGGATATGGCGTCCGGCTGCCAACCTGCTCGGTAGCCATGAACTCAGCTTTGGCTTTCATCATGATTTATATAATTTGGATAATCGCCAATTTAACGTTACCAACTGGCAAACCAGCAACGATGGCAGTATTTCTTCAGATTCACAAGGTAAGACGCAAACCGAAGGCTATTGGCTACAGGATGCTTGGGATATTAACCAAAACTGGAATCTGACTGTCGGTGGCCGCCTGGAAAATTGGCACGCTTTTGATGGCTCTAATGCCGCTACAGTAGGCTCAGGTGCCGCCACCAGACTCATCCAGATCAACCAATCAAACCGTAATGATCTGGAGTTTTCGCCTAAAGCCAAATTGACCTGGAAACCTGTAGATCGTATACAAACAGGCTTGGCCATTGGTCAGGCCTATCGTTTTGCTACCGCGACGGAGTTGTTCCAAACGACTACGCTGGTTGTGAATGGAGTAACTAATATTATCAATAGCAATCCCAACCTCAAACCCGAAGAGGCGCTGTCCTCGGAATTGTCCGGGGAGTATTTTCTGGATAATGGCAAACTGCGGCTTAGCTTATTCCAGGAACGCGTAAAGGATGCCATTTATTCGCAGCGAAGCTTGTTAGCCGATGGGAGGTTTATTAGCACTCCCAAAAATGTCGGCGAAACTCAAACTTACGGCATCGAGTTCGCCGGCGAAGCCAGTGATGTCGGCATACAAGGCATTGACCTTTCCGGTAACGTCACCTGGACGGATTCCAGAATTACCGAGAACGCTGTTGCCGATGCTGTTGCCGCCAGGGAAGGCCCCACTGCTGCCAACCCCAACGCCAATCAGCCGTCAACCGGCAGACGCCAGCCCGGAGTTCCTGAGTGGCGTGCCAACGCAACAATTGCCTATCGCCCAACTGACAAGTTGACCGCTTCGGTCAGCGGTCGTTACAGTAGTTCGCGGTTTAATCAATTAAACAACAGCGACACCAATATCGGGGCTAATGCATCTTTTGGATCGAACGGTAATGCTTTCTTTTTTGTTGATTTACGCACCAAATATCAAATCACCAAGCAAGTTAGCGTTGCTGCGGGTATTGATAACGTCAATAACGAAGAGGCTTATGCATTCCACCCCTTCCCATCGCGTACTTACTTTGCCGAGTTGAAGTATAATTATTAAGCATTGTAGGGTGGGCAGGCTTTATCTGCCCACCAGAAGCGGCGGGCAAACAAAAAGACGTTTGCCCGCCCTACCCATTTTCTTAGGTATCATCCATGAAATCCCTTAGTGCTATTTTAATTATCGCAACGCTGGCAATCTTAGGTTGCGCAAATGACGCGACTGTAAAACCCGCAGACGATGCCAAACAACAGCATGCCCATCATCATTCGGCAGAAACAAAAGGCGTTTGCGCCGACGTCAACGCACCGCCCTCAAACCAATGCGCTGAAACTGTAACCGCCACATTTGATAATAAAGGCGTGTTATGGATTACCTGGACAAACAATGACCACCTTTATGTGCAATCCTCCGTTGATAAAGGCATTACTTTTTCTGCACCGGTTATGGTTAATGCCATTGCCGAACCGATAGCTGCCAAAGGCGAAAGCCGGCCAAAAATAAAACTGGATGACAAAGGCACTGTTTTTTTAAGCTGGGATCGGAATCTCGATAAGAAGCGTAGCACTTATGTGCGCTTTAGCCGCTCAACAGATGGCGGACAACACTTTTCCAAGCCTGTTACTGTCAATGATAATCTTGAAATAATACGTCATCGCTTTGCTAGCATGGCGATTGGCAAAAATGGCGAAATTTTTATTGCCTGGCTGGATGCCCGTGATACCGAGGCGGCAAAAAAAGCCGGTAAGGAATTTAAAGGCTTGTCTGTTTATTACAGTTGGTCTGACGATGGCGGCAAGCATTTTCATCCGAATAAAAGCATCATCGACCATGCGTGTGAATGCTGCCGGATAGACACGGCAATTGCCGAAGATAATACGCCCGTTATTGTCTGGCGGCATATTTTTGAAGGCAAAATACGCGATCACGCGATAGTTAAGTTTAAAGACTGGAGTACCCCAGGCACAGTAACCCGTTTAAGCCATGAAAACTGGGAAATCGATGCTTGTCCTCATCACGGCCCAGGATTATCGATCTCGGATAAGGGTATTCAGCACGCTGTCTGGTTTGCTAATGCCAAAACTAAACAAGGCTTGTTTTATGCGTATTCGAGCGATTCAGGCCTAAGCTTTTCTGAGCCGGTAAATTTTGGTAATGCTGGCGCAAGTCATCCGCATGTTTTGGCATTGGGATCGAAAGTGGCTGTAGCTTGGCAAGAATTTGACGGCAAAAATAATATTGTTCAGGTTATGACATCAGCGGATGCGGGTAAAACCTGGTCGAAGCCGCAAGTGCTTGCACAAACAACTGAAATGATTGATGAGCCGTTTCTGGTTGGTGATAAACACAATATTTATCTGTCATGGCATGCGCCGCAACAGGGTTATCAATTAAAACAACTTTAGAATAGTGAGGTTCTTGGGAGAGATTTGAATCACACTGTCTTTTAATTAAAGCAGCTGATTTATCTCTTCCTAAGCGGGCGTTAGAGAAACTATTTTTAGCGCTATTCATACCAACAACAGACTAAACTGCCATTATTTTCATGTCCCCAGCAAACCCTATTTATTTCAATTACTCGACTTTTAATCCCTTGGAGCAACAGCAACAATCGCGTCTTGTCGCAGGCTTGCTGTTGGCGCTGGTTGTGGTATTGCATCTGGCTTTAGCGTTGTATGTATTAAACGCGCCCAAAACGGATTATAAAAAACCACCTGTTATCATGGAGGTGGTGATGCTACCGAAGCCTGAACCGGTCGTGCAACAAGTGGCAAAAGAACCGCCTCCTGCCCCACCGCCTGCCAAAAAAACACCCATAAAGCCCAAGCCTATCATAAAGCCCAAGCCAATTAAAAAGCCTGTTGTGGTAAAAAAACCCGCGCCTAAACCGCTGCCACCTACAATAAAAGAAACGGTATTCGTGCCTAAATATGAGCCTGCACCAGCGTCTACTACTTCTGCACCTACTCACGCTGCTGTATCTTCTGCTACCTCAAGTTCACGCGCTCCGGCTAAAGTAAGCGGGCATGGGCGTGATGACAGTAAATCCAGCATCTCAGGAGTTGTGCCATTGCTTCGTGTGCAACCGAAATATCCTGCCCGTGCGCGTGACCGGCATACTGAAGGTTGGGTAAAACTCGAATTTATGATTCGACCTGACGGTTCAGTTGATAATGCCGTCGTTACAGCCTCTAAACCTGAAGATATTTTTGATGATGCTGCACTTAAAGCAATTAGCAAATGGAAATTTAAAGAAAAAACTGTCAACGGTGTGGCTGTACAGCAACGCGCTACACAAACATTCCAATTCAAACTTGAAAACTAACCATTAAAATTTAATAAGGAAAATAACTAAATGCTTACCCATATCTCCCCCCAATTGATTATTGATGGAACCCTGTACACGTTAATGGTTTTTTCAGTTGTAACATGGACGCTGATTTTTTTTAAAATTTGGCAGTTTATTAATAACAGCCTTTGCAATAAACGTTTTGAAAGTGCGTTTTGGCAGTTGCCTGATTTAAAAAAAGTTGAAACATTACCACCCGAAATAGCTAAAGGTTCGCAGGCACGGCTTGCCTATGAAGGTTTAACATGGCTGGGTGAACATCAACGTTCAGCGGGGGAAATACTTAAACATCAGGGTGATTCAAGCGAATTACTGGAACAAACCTTACGCGTACAATTACAGAAAGAACAGCACACCATGGAAAGCGGTTTAACCTTACTGGCAAGCATCGGCAGCACAGCGCCCTTTGTCGGTTTATTCGGCACCGTATTGGGCATTATGCACGCGATGCACGAAATCACTGCCAGCGGCTCAACCAGTTTAGATGTTGTTGCCGGCCCGATTGGTGATGCGTTAGTCGCAACGGCAATTGGTATTGCCGTCGCTGTACCGGCTGTTTTGGCGTATAACTTTTTTCTTCGTCGCGTGAAAATACAGCGCACGCGCCTGGAAAATTTCGTCGCAAGTTTCTTATCCGTTGCTTTAGACGCTAAAAAAGAGCAGGTATAATTATGGCGTTTAAACCTCAATCCGAAGATGAAAGCGCGATGAGCGAAATCAACGTCACACCATTAGTGGACGTAATGCTGGTGTTGGTGATCATTTTGCTGGTTACCGCGCCACTACTAACGCAATCGGTTCATGTTACGTTACCGAAAACCGTCGAAACAACCGCTGATATTGATGATCAACCGTTGCAACTCGGCATCGACGCGCAAGGCGTCATTACTATTAATAAAAACCCAATTGCTGACTTAGCCGCACTTGAACTCGCCTTAAAAGCCGAATTGGCAAAAAATCCTGAAATCGGTGTGCATTTATACGCTGATCAAACTGTTGTTTATGCCAAAATCGCAGAAATGATGGCTGTAGTACAACATGCAGGCATTGCAAAATTAGCGTTTGTTACGGAAGAACAGTAACACCAACTTAATCGCACAGCCCTGACAGGCTTTTAGATCTATAAACCTGCCAGGGCTAACTTACAGAAGTCGGGTGGCTCTTTTAATGCCTATTAGTTCAGGGACAAACTTTACAATAAGCCAGTTTATGGGGAGCAATAGTAAAATCGACAGCACAGTCGCCAGTAATGAATTCACCATGACTGTTTTTATTGCCAATGTATCAATAATGAATTTTGCGGCAGGGCTACTGAATACATGAAAGCAAAATATAAACAATGTACTGCTTGATATATAGGTTATAAACGCCGATGGTTTTGAAATGGTTTCGATCAGGATGGACAGCGTAATCGTCATTACTATGCCGATCAGCCCTCCTAACAGTGAAATTGAATAATGCTTGCCCCCAAACCAAAGATTGCCCAGATAGGCAAAATCCATTGTTGTTAATAAGCTGAGTACAAATAAGATTAAAACAGCTACCGGTTTGGTTCTAACAATTTCAATACCGTTATATTTTTTAATTAACACGCCCGCTATAAAATAATTCAAGCCTAATAAGGCCAAATCTATGCTGAAAAAAAGGTTAAGGTAAGCATTCAGATATAAAAATATCGACACCCCAAGCAATGCAAAATAAACCGGTTTAGCCTTCCGCACCAAGAAAAAATATAGCAATTGAACGGTTATTAAGCCCGGCAAGAACCACAGAGCAGAATTTATAAAGTAAGGGTAACTGTGCGTTCCCCAAAACAAACCCAACACCATGCGGCCAATATGCTGAATGTCGAAATCTGCTTTTATTAGCACCGTTATTAACACCGTCAGCAAATAAATGTATACATAGGGCAGAATAAGTCTGAATGCAAGCTTATCCAGAAAATCCTTGGTAGTGGTGTCTTTAAATAAATAACCCGATATAAAGAAAAATAACGGCACATGAAATGTCCATAAGAAACTCACGGCGTATTTGGACGTTGGAAAATGACAAAGCACTATAAGAAAAATGCCTATGCACTTTGTAACATCAAGCCAGTAATAGCGGTTTATTTTTTGGTTATTCATAGTTGTTACTCCGGCTGTTGATCCAAAGCCCATTGCACATGCTCTCTGACCATTTCTGAGTGATGACTGATTTTGGCCTTTAAGGCCTCGATAATAGAGGGTGATGCAGGCGCATTGCCTAAGGCAACGGCGATATTTCTCAGCCAACGGTCATGACCAATGCGGCGTATCGCTGAGCCTTCCGTTTTAGCTAAAAACGTTGCCTCACTCCACGCAAACACATCCAGTAATTGCTGGGTATTGAGCTGATGGCGGGGATTAAAGTCTTTTTCCCCTGTCATTCTGGCAAATCGATTCCACGGACACACAATCTGGCAATCATCACAGCCATAGATGCGATTGCCAATTAGTGGCCTTAATTCTTCAGGAATTGAGCCATGCAGTTCGATGGTTAAATAGGATATGCAGCGCCGTGCATCCACTTGATAAGGTGCAACAATCGCTTGGGTTGGGCAAATATCCAGACAAGCAGTGCAGGCGCCACAATGTGGAGTGGCAGGACTGTCTATTGGCAGCGGTAAATTAGTGTAAATTTCTCCCAAAAAAAACCACGACCCGGCTTTGCGGTTTATTAAATTGGAATGTTTGCCTATCCAGCCTAATCCGGCTTTTTCTGCCAGGGCTTTTTCTAAAACAGGCGCACTGTCTACAAATGCACGCATCCCCGAGTTGAGTGACTGATTTTGCGTATATGACTGTATTTTATCCACCAGCTTTTGTAAGCGGTTACGCATCATTTTGTGATAATCGCGGCCCAGGGCGTAGCGAGAAATATAGGCTGAAGCCGGATCAGCCAGAGATTGGTTCATAGCTGTTGCGGGCTCCGGCAGATAATCCATGCGCACCGAAACAACCCTGGCAGTTCCCTCGTGTAATAAGGCGGGACGGCTGCGTTTAAGGCCATGCCGCTGCATATAATCCATTTCGCCATGAAAATCATTCGCCAGCCAACTTTGCAAATGACCTTCAGCAGCCGATAAGTCAGTGTCGGCAATGCCTACCTGCTGAAAGCCCAGCTCCTGCCCCCATTGTTTAATTTGCGAAGCGAGGCTTTCCAGTTCCTGATAGCTAATTTGGTTCATCCTAGAAAAATCATTTCATCCACGAAAAACACAAAGCTTGTCCTGAGAGAAGTCGAAGGGAACACGAAAAGACTCAAAGAGCTACCTAGCTGTAGATTCATATTCAAAAGATAAATGGTTGTGCAAAAAAATATACTTCTTTCGTGTCTTTCGTGATTTTCGTGGAAAAATCATTGTTTTTAAGGTAATCCGTGCAGCTACTTAAACGCTATTTCTTGCTCTGGATTTATTGGCTTGGCTACCCGATGGCTTGCGTGCCTGGTTTGAATTTCTTGGCGGGCGTGGTGCGCGTGGCGGCTCCGGCGGCATTGGCGGTGCGACCTCAGCGGCTTCAAAACCGACAATTTGTTCGCGTTTAATCGGCGCACCAATCAGTTTTTCAATCAAGCGTAACGCGCTGACTTCATCATGAGAGACCAACGATACGGCTTGTCCTTCCTCCCCTGCCCTACCCGTACGGCCAATTCTATGCACATAATCGGCCGGAGCGCGGGGCAGTTCATAATTGACAACATGCGGGAGTAATGCAATATCAATGCCTCGTGCCGCCACATCGGTAGCCACCAACACTCTGATTTCACCCGCCTTAAACCCTGACAA